>NZ_JASCXP010000370.1:0-7537 GCF_030010695.1 Nocardia sp. CC201C | reverse complement strand
GTGCGCGGGCTCGATCGAGCTCCGGATAGAGCCTGGTTTCCGGTGGCGGTGGTGTCAACGCACCGGAGTCGCAGTACGGGTGCGACTTCGGGTCGGGGATGCTGTGAGTTGGCCTACAGGAGAGTGGAAGTTCGATGTCCAGAGGGCGGTTGGCCGAGTTCGTGCGGACCCGGCGGAAGGCGCTGGGGATGACGCAGGCGCAGCTGGCGGCGACGACCGGGTGGTCGAAATCCTCGATCGAGAAGGTCGAGGCGGGGCGGCTGGTACCGAGTCTGGAGTTCGTGGGGGCGCTGTTCGACGCGCTCGCCATCGCCTACATCTATCGGGAGCGGATCATCGCCGCGCTGTATCCGGGGACGCTCACCCGCATTCTGGGGCCGTCACCGAGCCGACCCGATGCCGACGCCATCGCCGACCTCGAGGATCTGCCGTATCCGGCGGCCTACCTCACCCTGCCCGAGGGCGAGGTGCTCGGCGCCAATTCCGCGTGGGCCGAGACCTTTCCGGGGGCGGAGACCACATCGAATCTGCTCATCTGGCTGTTCACCGCACCGCAGGCGAGCGAGATTCTGCCGACCTGGGAGCAGCTGGCACACGGTTTCGCTTACGGGCTGCGCGTCATGGGTCCGATCTCGGTGCCAGAGACCGCTATTACCGAGATCGTCGACCGCTGTCGCGCGCATCCGGACTTCGAACGCATGTGGATCACCGATCCGCCCGACCCCGTCGCGGCGCGCCCGGAGCTGCCCGTCGCGATGCCCGCCACCGGAGAGATCCGCAGGCTGCGCGTCAAGATCGACAAACCGCATTTCCCGTTCAGCTCGTGGGTCACCTACCGCCTCGTACCGTTACGCGACACGCTCTGACCGCGGCAGTCAGCCGATGCCGAGCCCCGCGGCGAGAGTGGGCCAGGCGCGGGGCAATTCGTCCCGCCAGTACGGCCAGGAGTGGGTGCCGGTGGGGCGGAGGTTGGCGGTGATGGGGATGCCGATCTGGCTGAGGCGGTCGATGAGTTGGAGGGTGCAGGCATAGGCGCCGGCCTCCAAGGGGCCGCCGAAGAGGATGGAGTCGGGGTATTCCGGGGTGCCGGGGAGGTCGTGCAGGCCGGGCAGGCCGATGCCGGCGGAGAGGTAGATTCTGGTGCCGCGCAGGGCTTCCGCGTGGGCGTGGACGTCGTGGGCGGCCCACTGGGGGTCGTCCTCCTCGCCGAACATATTGGCGGTATCGCCGCCGTCGGTGGTGACGACGGCCTGAGCCTGGGCGCGGCCGTAGTCGGAGCTGATCGCGTAGCAACCGCTGTGGGCGGCGATGGCGGAGAAGTGGCCGGGGCGGCGCACGGCCAGCATCATGGCGGCCTCCGCGCCCATGGAGACGCCCTGGACGGCGTAGCGGCCGTTGCCGTCGAAGTGGGCGTCGATCAGGGGCGGCAGTTCGCGGGTGAGGAACGTTTCCCACCGGTTCACGCCGAGGTTCGGGTCGGGGCGTTTCCAGTCGGTGTAGTAGCTGGACGCGCCGCCGAGGGTGAAGACCACGTTCACCGGCTTGTCGGCGAAGAATTCGAGGGCGCCGCCCCGGGCGGTCCAGTTGTTCACGTCCTCGGCGGCGCTGCGGCCGTCGAGCATGTAGAGGGTGGGGCGGGGTCGGCTGCGGTCGGCGGGCAGCAGCACCTGAACGGAAACGACACGGCCCATGGCCGGGGAGCGCACGAAGACCGTGAGGAAGCGGTCGCCGATGGGTTCCACCCGTTCGACGGCGGGCGCGGCGGCGACGGAGACCTCCGGGACGGCCGAATTGCCTTCCGCCGAACCGGAATCCGCAGGTGGACGAGCAGCGGACGGAGACGCCACACCGAGTATCAGTGCGGCGCAGGCGATCGCGCCGACGAGACGACACCACTGGTGGCGGGGCACGGTCGCCAGTCTGCCAGAGGCGGCGTGGGGCAGGCGTGACGCCGCGGCGATCGTGTCGTGAAACCGCACACAAGCCGACCGATCGGGATACCGGGCGGCGGCTTACGCGGGGCACGAGTTCGGAAGCGGCCGAAGGGCTTTCATCGGTAGCACCGGGGGTGATCCGATCCACCGGTCGCCCGTCGACCGCTGTGGTGACCGGCGGTCGTCACCGGTTCCGGAACTGGTGACGACCGGCTCGGGCTTGGCGGAAGCGGAGGGATTTGAACCCCCGGTCGCTCTCACGACGCTCGCTTTCAAGGCGAGTGCATTAGGCCGCTCTGCCACGCTTCCAGGGCACCGATATTAGCAGTGCTGGGTTCGATTGCCCTCCGCTGCGCTGCGGGCTGGCTTCGCGGCGCTGGAGGTCTCGGTTCTTCCCTCCCTCCGCTCCCCCGCTTCGCTCCTCCGCTCCACTCAGTCCAGAACCGAGACGCGCCGCAAAGCCCTGAGCGTTGATCACGTGGAGGCGGGTGAGGGTCGGCTGACGTGGAGTGGGCGGCCGCCGACCGATTGGGCGGTTACGGGGGTGGTCGGTTGTCGAGGGCGCGGTTGATAAGGGCGAAGGCGGCGGCCACGGCTTCCAGTTGCTGGGGGGTGAGGAGGTCGATGAAGTCGCGGTGGACGGCGTCGACGTGGCCGGGGGCGGCGGCGCGCAGGCGGCGCATGCCCTCCTCGGTGAGGTGGGCGCGGACGCCGCGGCCGTCCTCCTCGGCGGAGGTGCGGCGCACCATGTGCTGGGCTTCCATGCGGCGGATCTGGTGGGTGAGGCGGCTGCGGGAGGACAGCACGCCGTCGGCCAGGTCGCTCATCCGCATGGCGCGGCCGGGAGCCTCGGACAGTTTCACCAGGATGCGGTAATCGGCCAGGGATAGTCTGCTGTCGGCCAGCAGCTGCCGGTTGAGTTCGGCCATGAGGCGCTGCGAGCCTTCCATATAGGCCCGCCACGCACGCTGCTGCGCCGGGGTGAGCCACCTCGGTTCGGTCGCTGTGCGACCCCCGGGACCGTCGACCACCGGCTCATTGTATTCCGGCGCTCCGGCCGGTCTGGGTGCTGCCGAGCGCATGGTCTCAGCGGAAGGAGGAGATCATGGTGCGGGACAGGTCGCCGACCGACGTGCAGCCCGAAAGCCCCATGGCCGCATCGAAATCCGCGAGCAGGCAGCGCAGCGCGTGGCGGACGCCGTCGGCTCCCGCGATGCCGAGGCCGTACGCCCACGGCCGCCCGTGCAGGACTGCCTTCGCGCCCAGCGCCAGCGCGACCATGACATCGGACCCGGTGCGGATTCCGGAGTCGAAGAGCACGTCGGCCCGGTCGCCGACGGTGGCGACAATGGTCGGCAGCGCATCGAGGGCGGCGACCGCGCCGTCCACCTGGCGGCCGCCGTGATTGCTGACGATCACGCCGTCCGCTCCGGCGTCCACGCATTGGCGGGCATCGTCGGGGTGCAGGACGCCCTTCACCGCGATCGGCAGCTCGGTCCATTCGCGCAGGTGGCCGATATCGGCGGGCCGCAGGGCGTGATTGCCGAACAGTCCGGCCCAGGTGAGGATGGCATTGCGCATGGCGTCCTCGCCTTCCTCGGGCGCGGCGGCGAGCCGGGACCGGAAGACCGGATCGGACAGATAGTTGGCGATGCCCTTGCCGTGCAGGAACGGCAGATGCCCGTGCTCGAGGTCGCGCGGCCGCCACCCGAGCGCGGGGGTGTCGACGGTGACCACGATGGCCTTGGCTCCGGCCTTCTCGGCGCGCTCGACGAAGGAGCGGGCGAGTTCGGGATCGTTCGGCCAGTACAGCTGGTACCACCAGTCGCCCGCCCGCTCGCCCACCTCTTCGATGGTGGAGGAGGCGGCGGTGGACAGCATCATGCCGATGCCCAGCTCCCGGGTCACGTCGGCGACCACGGTCTCACCGCGCTCGTGCAGCAGCCCGAGCACGCCGATCGGCGCGGTCAGCACGGGCGCGGCGAAGCGGGTGCCGAGCACCTCCACCGACAGGTCACGAACACCGGGACCGGTGGCCCCGCGCAGCATGCGCGGCAGCAGCCGGTATTTGTCGAAGGCGGCGAGATTGGCGGCGGCGGTGCGTTCCGCCGAGGCACTGCCCGCCACATAGGCGAACGCCGCGGGGTCGAGCACCTCCCGGGCGCGTGCTTCCAGTCCGGCCGCGGTCATCGGTAGTGCGGGGACGGTACCGCCGAGGCCCTGAAAGTAGATCTCGAACTGGAAGTCGACGAAACTGCTCATTCACGAGACGCTAGTGGTTTGGACCACACCGTGCGTCGACGTCGGAAAACCTTGCGGAAATTCGGTTCTCCGACCGCAGGATCAGCGGCGGCGCACCCGTACCAGGGCGCGCGACGAGGTACCGGCCAGCGGTGCGGACACGGCCATCATGAGCAGCATCCCGAACATGGCCAGCGTCACGATGAATCCCACCATGGGAACTCCTTTCTCGAGCTGCGGGTCCCAGCCTGCCGGTGGAAGCTGACAGGATGCTGTGCGCTGCCCGAGCGCTGGATGGGAATCCGGCATCGGCAGGCGTCGTAGGCTCGCTGGTATGTACGCGGTGACTCTGGACGGATTCGGCGGGCCCGAGGTCATGCGGTGGGCGGAGGTTGCGGACCCGCCCGCGCCGGGGCCGGGCGAGGTCGCGATCGAGGTGGTGGCCGCCGGGGTCAACCGCGCCGATCTGCTCCAGCGGCAGGGGTTCTACCCGCCACCGCCGGGAGCCAGCGACATCATCGGCCTGGAATGCTCCGGCGTGGTCGCGGAAGTCGGTGCGGGAGTGCGGGATCCGCGCCCCGGCGACCGGGTCTGCGCGCTGCTCTCCGGCGGCGGGTACGCCGAGCGCGTGGTGGTGCCCGCGACGCAGGTGTTGCCGGTGCCGGCGGAGCTGGATCTGGCCGCCGCGGCGGCGCTGCCGGAGGTCGCGGCCACGGTGTGGTCGAATCTGGTCATGCGGGCCGGGCTGCACGCCGGGCAGTTGCTGCTGATTCACGGTGGCGGCAGCGGGATCGGGACGCACGCCATTCAGGTGGCGGTGAGCCGCGGGGCGCGGGTGGCGGTGACCGCCGGTTCGCGGTTGAAACTGGACGCCTGCGCGGAATTGGGCGCGAGCATTCTCATCAATTACCGGGAACAGGATTTCGTGGAGGTGCTGCGGGCGGAGGGTTCCGGCGCGGACATCATTCTCGACGTGATGGGCGCGGCCTATCTGTCCCGCAATGTCGACGCCCTGGCCGAGGACGGGCAGCTGGTGGTCATCGGCATGCAGGGCGGCGTGAAAGCGGAGCTGAATCTGGGCGCGCTGCTGGGCAAGCGCGGCACCATCCACGCCACCAATCTGCGCCGCCGCCCCGCCACCGGGCGCGGCTCCAAGGCCGAGATCATCGCCGAATTGCGGCAGCACCTGTGGCCCCTGGTCGCCGACGGGACGGTGACGCCGGTCGTGCACGCCGAGCTGCCGGTGACCGAGGTCGGCGAAGCCCACCGGCTGCTGGACTCCGATAAAACGGTGGGCAAGGTCATCCTCGCGATCGGCGCGAACCCACAGCGCTGAGCGGACCCGCGTCTTGTCGGCGCGAAGATACGCCGGTGCGGCTCGCCGGAGATGGCATGGCACAACCGACGCGTCGCCGATGGCACTTATGCGCGGATGGCACGTATAGGCCGATGACGTCATCCGGCCGGGCTGGCCGCCCCGGACGCTAGGTGTCGAGCGCCGCGAGCGCCCGGCCCAGCTGGTCGATCTCGAATCTGGTGGTGTACGGGGCCAGGCCGATGGTGACCGCGCCGCCTTCGTCGTTGACGCCGAGGGCGTCGAGCAGGCGGCTGCCGCCGTGTGACCCGCTCAGGGTGCCGATGCGCGCGTCGGCCAGTGTGGCCGAGACCTTCTCGGCCTGCATGCCCGCGATGGTGAACGACACCGTGGGGATGCGGGTGGAGGCGCGGCCGATGACGGTGAGGTTGGGGATGGTGTCCAGGGTTTCCATGAGGTGCTCGAAGAGCTGGTCGTGGTAATCCTGTAGGGAGGTGATCGACATCTCGAGGCGTTCGCGGCGGGTGCCGGTGGCGCGCTCGTCCAGGCCGGCCAGGTAGTCGATGGAGGTGGTCAGCCCGGCGAGCAGGGCGTACTGGTGGCCGCCGACCTCCAGCCGTTCCGCACCCTTGGCGTAGGGGTTGAGCGACATGGAGGGGATGCGGTCCAGGAAGGCCGGGTCGCGGAACACCAGCGCGCCGATCTGCGGGCCGCCCCACGCCGGGGCGCTCAGCGCGACGACGTCGGCATTCAGTTCGTCGATGTCGATGAGCGCGTACGGCGCCGCGCCGAAGCAGTCGGCGACCAGCAGGCCGCCCACCTCGTGCACCCGGTCGGCCGCCACCCGCACCGCCGGGGCCGAGCCCACGATCGGCGACGCCGCGGTCAGGGCGACCAGGCGGGCGGTGGGTCCGATCAGCTCCTCGAACTGCCACGCGGGCATTTCGCAGGTCTCGATCTCCACTTCCGCCCAGCGCACGTGCGCGCCATACCGATTCGCGATCCGCAGCCACGGCGCGACATTGGCCTCGTCGTCCAGACGCGACAGCACGATCCCGGTGCCCAGACCCAGCCGGGAACTCAGCGACTCGGCCAGCCAGGCCAGCAGCACCGCCCGGTCGGGGCCGAGCACCACACCCGCCGGATCGCCGCCGACCAGGTCCGCGACCGCCTCGCGGGCGGCCTCCAGGATGGCGGCGCTGCGCTTGGCGGCGCCGTGCCGGTTGGTGTGCGAGAAGGCGGAGGTCCGGAAACCTGTTGATACGGCCCGCGATACCGAATCCGGGACCAGCATGCCGGCTTGCGGGTCGAGATGGATCCAGCCGTCGCCCAGGGACGGTATGAGGCCCCGCACCCTTGCGACGTCGTAAGTCATGCAGGCCACTCTAAAGGCAGTTGCCAGACCGGCGTAACCGTGTTGCTGTGTTCGACTCCCGTCGGCGGGTGCCTTAGCGCGTTCGACCGGGAGACGGCAGGATAGGGAATATGACGCAATCGGACGGGACACCGGATTCCATTGTCGTGATTGGTCCCGAGGGCCGACCGTTGATCATTCCGGCGAGCGCGCAATCGGGTTCGACCGGCGACGAAGCGCTCACCGGCGATGTGATGGGCGACGACAAAACCGGCGAATCCGACGAAAAAGAAGAGTCGCTCGCGGATATGGTCGAGCAGCCCGCCAAGGTCATGCGCATCGGAACCATGATCAAACAGCTACTCGAGGAGGTCCGGCACGCCCCGCTGGACGATGCCAGCCGCACCCGCCTGGCCGAGATCCACCGCACCTCCATCCAGGAACTGGAGCAGGGCCTCGCGCCGGAGCTGCGCGACGAGCTGGAACGCCTGGCCCTCCCCTTCAGCGACGAGACCGTCCCCTCGGACGCCGAGCTCCGCATCGCCCAGGCCCAACTGGTCGGCTGGCTCGAGGGCCTCTTCCACGGCATCCAAACCGCCCTCTTCGCCCAACAGATGGCCGCCCGAGCCCAACTGGAGCAAATGCGCCAACTCCCCCCGGGCACCCACACCCCCGACCCCCGCCACCCCGGCG
>NZ_JASCXP010000369.1:0-7571 GCF_030010695.1 Nocardia sp. CC201C | reverse complement strand
GAGACCATGTCAGCGTCACTCGGAGGCGTCCGGGGGTTTCGCACCACCCGGCTAGCGAATTCTGGGCTACATTCGCCTGAATCGAAGAACGCACCGACTACGTCGACCCGGGAGGTCCCGTCATGACTGGCCCCGAAAACTATCCCGCCCCCGAAACCGGAGTTCCGGGCAAGGAACCCACTGTCGATCTGGATATCTTTCCACCGGAACAGCATTCACGCCTCACCGTGTTGCTGCGCCTGCTGCTGATCATTCCGCAGGCCATTGTCGTCTGGCTGCTGGGGCTGGCCGCGATCGTCGTCGTGATCTGCGGCTGGTTCGGTGCGCTCGTGCTCGGCCGCCTGCCCGACTGGTGCACAGAGTTTCTGCGTGGCTACTTCTCCTACACCACTCGGGTCTACGGCTACGGCATGCTGCTGGTGGACGACTACCCGCCCTTCGCCTGGAATCCGACCGACTATCCGGTCCGCGTGCTGTTCCACGCGCCCACCGAACTGAACCGGCTGGCGGTGCTGTTCCGCCTGATTCTGGCCATCCCGATCCTGATCTTCGCCAGCTGGCTGACCACCGGGTGGACGGTCATCGCCTTCTTCATCTGGCTCATCGTCCTCATCACCGGCCGCATGCCGCAGCCGGTGTTCGAGGCCACCGCCGCGGTGATCCGCACGCAGCTGCGCACCAGCGCCTACGCCTATCTGCTCACCCCCACCTATCTGAAGGGGCCCTTCGGTGACGGCACGCAGCCCACCGATCCGGTGCTCGCCGCCGCGCAGCCGCCGGTCGCCTCCCCCACCCGACCGCTGTGGGTTTCGCAGGGCGGCAAGATCCTGCTCATCGTCATTCTGGTGCTGGGCATTCTGGCCAGCATCGGCCAGTCCGTCGCCCAGCCCAGCTACGACGACACCGATACGGTCGACACGTCACAGGCCGACTAGGTCGTCAGCGCGGCGATTTCGGCGGCGAGTGCCGCCGCGATATCGGTGATGTCGCGGTGCACTCGCCCACGGACCACCCACCGGCCCGCGACCATCACATCGGTGACATCGGAAGCGGTTGCGGCGTACAGGGTCCCAGCGCCATCCGCACCCACCGTACGCGGCGAGCCGGTATCGACGACCACCAGGTCGGCATCCCGCCCGGGTGCGATCTCCCCCGGCCCGAACCAGCCCGAGGCGGCGTGCCCGGTGGCGGCGGACAGCAGTTCCACGGGCTCGAAGCGGCCTCGGCGACCGGCGGCCAGGCGTTCGTGCCATTCCAGCGCCCGGGTTTCGAACCACGGATCGACCACCGCGTTCGAATCGCTGCCCAGGCACAGCCGCACCCCGGCGTCCGCGAGCCGCCGTGCGGGGCCGATACCGTCGCCCAGATCGGATTCCGTACTGGGACACAGGCATACCCAGCTCCCGGCCAGCGCGGTGATGTCGGCGGGTTCCAGATGGGTGGCGTGGACGGCCACCGTGCGGGGCGTCCACGCACCGGCCGAGGCCAGCAGTTGCGTGGGAGTGCATCCGTAGCGTTGGCGGCATTCCGCGTTCTCGCGCGGCTGTTCGGAGAGATGCACGTGCAACGGGCGGTCCGCGGCCGCGGCCACCACGATGGGCAGCTGGTCGACCGGGACGGCCCGCACGGAATGAATCGCGGCTCCGGTGACGACGAGACCGGCCGCCGGACGGAAGGATTCGACGCGTCGCGCCCACGCGTCGGCATCGCCGTCGTCGAACCGCCGCTGCGCACCGGCGGTGGGCTGCTCGAAGCCGCCCGCCAGATAGCACACATCGAGCAGGGTCAACCGGATTCCGGCGTCGGCGGCCGCGGCGACCAGCGCGTGGGAGAACTCGTTGGGATCGGCGTAGCGCTGCCCGCCGCCGGGATGGTGCAGGTAGTGGAATTCGGCGACGCTGGTGTAGCCCGCCGACACCATCTCCGCGTACACCGCACGAGCCAGCCGGTAGTAGGAATCCGGTTGCAGCCGTTCGGCCAGCGCGTACATGCGGTCGCGCCACGTCCAGAAGCTGCCGCGATCGTCATGGGTGCGCCCGCGCAGAGCACGGTGGAAGGCGTGTGAGTGGGTGTTCGCGAAGCCGGGCACCACCAGGCCGGACAGCACCGTCCCGGCGCGCGGCGCGCCGGTGGACACCGCGGTGATGACGCCGTCGGCCACCTCGACGCGCACGCCGTCCGCGACGCCGTCGGGCAGCCACGCCCGCTCGCACCAGTACGTGGTCATGCGGCGAGGTCCCGTAGCACGCGAGCCAGTTCCACTGTCCCGTAATCGATATCGGCGGGTTCGGCGAACTCCTCCGGCGCATGGCTGATACCGGTGGGGTTGCGCACGTAGAGCATCGCCGTGGGCACGAAGGGGGCCAGCACGGCGGCATCGTGCCCGGCTCCGGTCGGCAGCATCGGCGCGCCGCCGAGCAGCGCGCCGAGCCGATCCCGCAGGGCCGGATCGAAATCGGCGGTGCCCTCGAAGGACTGCTCGCGCACCTCGACCGTGCAACCCTCGAGTTCGGCCGCCGCGCGGGCCGCGTCGGTGATCTCGGCGACCAGATCGCGCACACTGCCCGGCTCGGGCAGTCGCGCGTCCAGCCATACGTCGACCTGGGACGCGATCACATTGGTACCGCCCGGGGTCGGCGTCAGCCGCCCCACGGTGGCCCGGGCCTCCGGTACGGCCGCGGCACACTGACGCACCGCCAGCACCAGCTGGGCCGCGGCCACCATAGGATCGCGGCGGTCGGCCATGAGCGTGGTGCCGGCGTGATTGCCCTGGCCGGTGAAGCGGAACCGCCAGCGCCCGTGCGGAATGATATTGCTGCCCACGGCCAGGGGCGCGTCCAGGTACACCAGGCCGCGCCCCTGTTCCACGTGCAGTTCCACGAATGTGCCGATGCGGCCGAGGGTTTCGTCGTCGCGGCCGAAGTGCTCCGGACGCGCTCCGGCGGCGCGGGCGGCCTCGGCGAAGGTGGTGCCGTCCGCATCGCGCAGGGCCAGCGCCTCCGGAGCGGCCAAGGTGCCGGTGAGCAGCCGAGAACCCAGGCACGGCACCCCGAAGCGGCCGCCCTCCTCCTCGGCGAACACCACGATGGCGAGCGGACGCCGCGGTGTGAATCCCTGTGCGCGCAGCAGATCGACGGCGGCCAGCGCGCTCACCACGCCCAGCGGACCGTCGTAGGCCCCGCCGCCCGGGACCGAGTCCAGGTGGCTGCCGGTGACCACGGCATCCGGTCCGGGTGTGCCGAACCAGGCCCACAGGTTGGCGTTTCGATCGGTGTGCACCGCCAGGCCGCGCGCCCGGGCGGCGGCGGTGAACCACTCGCGCAGTGCGCCGTCGGCGGCGGTGAAGACATGCCGCGAATAGCCACCGCGCACGGCGTCCGCGCCGATCCGTTCGATCTCTGCCAGCAGGGCGTTGGCCGCGGGCGTCTGCACGCTCACCGGGATCACCGCTCCCACAACGGGATTCGCACATCGCGGGCGCGCGCCACCTCGTCGGCCTCCGGGTAACCGGCGTCCACGTGACGCAGCACGCCCATCCCGGGGTCGTTGCTCAGCACCCGCTCGATCTTCTGCGCCGCGAGTTCGGTGCCGTCCGCGACGGTGACCTGCCCGGCATGGATGGACCGGCCCATGCCCACGCCGCCGCCGTGGTGAATGGACACCCAGCTCGCGCCGGAGGCGGTGTTGACCAGGGCATTGAGCAGCGGCCAGTCGGCGATGGCGTCGGAGCCGTCGGCCATGGCCTCGGTCTCGCGGTACGGCGAGGCCACCGAACCGCAGTCCAGGTGGTCGCGGCCGATCACGATGGGCGCGGACACCTCGCCGCTGGCCACCATCTCGTTGAAACGCAGCCCGGCCAGGTGCCGTTCGCCGTAACCGAGCCAGCAGATACGAGCGGGCAGCCCCTGGAACTCCACCCGCTCCCCCGCCAGGCGAATCCAGCGGGCCAGGGATTCGTTGTGCGGGAACAATTCCAGGATGGCGCGGTCGGTGGCGGCGATATCGGCCGGATCGCCGGACAGGGCCACCCAGCGGAACGGTCCCTTGCCCTCGCAGAACAACGGGCGGATATAGGCGGGTACGAAGCCCGGGAAGTCGAATGCGCGCTCGTAACCGGCGAGCTGCGCCTCGCCCCGAATCGAGTTGCCGTAGTCGAACACCTCGGCCCCGCGATCCAGGAAGCCCACCATCGCGCCGACGTGGGCGGCCATGGATTCGCGGGCGCGGCGGGTGAATTCGTCGGGCTTGCGCGCCGCGTAGTCGTCCCAGTCCTCGAGCGCCACCCCGATCGGCAGATAGGTGAGCGGGTCGTGCGCCGAGGTCTGGTCGGTGACCACGTCCACCTCGATCTCGCGGCGCAGCAGTTCCGGCAGCACCTCGGCGGCATTGCCGATGACGGCGACCGACAGCGGCCGCCGCTCGCGTGTGGCGGCCAGCACCCGGTCCAGCGCATCGTCGAGATCGGACGCGATCTCGTCGAGGTAGCGCGTCTCCACCCGCCGCTGCGCGTGTGCCGGATCGCATTCGATACACAGCGCCACACCGTCGTTCATGGTGACGGCCAGCGGCTGCGCACCGCCCATGCCGCCCAGGCCCGCTGTGACGGTGAGGGTTCCGGCCAGGCTGCCGCCGAACCGCTTGGCCGCCACGGCCGCGAAGGTCTCGTAGGTGCCCTGCAGGATGCCCTGGGTGCCGATGTAGATCCAGGATCCGGCAGTCATCTGGCCGTACATGGTGAGCCCCAGGGACTCGAGCCGCCGGAACTCCGGCCACGTCGCCCAGTCCGGCACGAGATTGGAGTTCGCGATGAGCACCCGGGGTGCCCATTCATGGGTGCGCAGCACACCGACCGGCTTGCCCGACTGCACCAGCAGCGTCTCGTCCGCGCCCAGATCGGTCAGACAGCGGCCGATGGCGTCGAAACTGGCCCAGTCCCGGGCCGCCTTGCCGGTGCCGCCGTAGACGACGAGATCCTGTGGGCGTTCGGCGACCTCGGGATCGAGGTTGTTGTGCAGCATGCGCAGCGCCGCCTCGGCCTGCCAGGTGCGCGCGGTGAGGTCGCCGCCGCGGGCGGCGCGAATGGTCCTGCTCATGAGTTCGAAGTCCCCTCGTCGAGAATGCGATCGACCGCACCGGCTCGGATCAGCTCCACCGCCGCGGCGATATCCGGAGCGAGATGGCGATCCGGACCCGGCCCGGGTACGTGGGTGCGCACCAGATCCCGCACCGCGCCGGTCACGGGCGCGGGCCGCAGCGGCGCGCGCAGGTCGAGCGCGCGTGCGGCGGTGAGCAATTCGATGGCCAGCACGGTGGTCAGCCCGTCCACGGCGCGGCGCAACTTGCGTGCGGCCGCCCAGCCCATGGACACATGGTCCTCCTGCATGGCACTGGACGGAATGGAATCCACCGAGGCGGGGGCCGCGCAGCGCTTGAGCTCCGACACCACCCCGGCCTGGGTGTACTGGGCGATCATGTAGCCGGAGTCGACGCCCGGGTCGTCGGCCAGGAACGGCGGCAGGCCGTGCGAGCGATGCACATCGAGCATGCGGTCGGTGCGACGCTCGGCGATGGATGCCACATCCGCGATGGCGATGGCCAGGAAGTCCAGCACATACGCGACCGGTGCGCCGTGGAAGTTGCCGTTGGACTCCACCCGGCCGTCGTCGAGCACCACCGGATTGTCGACGGCCGCGCGCAGTTCCCGCTCGGCCACGGTCTCCGCGTACGCCAGGGTGTCGCGCGCCGCGCCGTGCACCTGCGGGGCGCAGCGCAGCGAGTAGGCGTCCTGCACGCGCGGGCAGTCGTCGCCGCGGTGGCTGGCGACGATCGCCGAATCGGCGAGCGCCGCACGCATATTCGCCGCGGAGACGGCCTGCCCGGGATGCGGGCGCAGGGCCTGGAGATCGGCGGCGAACACCCGATCGGTGCCCAACTGCGCCTCCACGCTCATGGCGGCGGTCAGATCGGCCACATCGAACAGTCGGTGCAGATCGTCGATGGCCAGCACCAGCATGCCGAGCATGCCGTCGGTCCCGTTGGTCAGCGCCAGCCCCTCTTTCTCCGCCAGCACGAGCGGGGTGAGCCCGGCCGCGGCGGCGGCCTCGGCCATGGGGCGCGGGCCGTCCGGACCGTGCACCGAGCCCTCACCCATGAGCGCCAGCGCCACGGCCGCGAGCGGGGCCAGATCCCCGGAGCAGCCCAGCGAACCGTACTCCGGCACCACCGGAATCAGGCCGCTGTCCAGCAGCGCCGCCAACGCCCGCGCGGTCTCCGGCCGCACGCCGGTGTGCCCGGACATGAGGGTGCGCAGGCGCAGCAGCATCATGGCCCGCACCACCTCCGCCTCCACCGGCGTGCCCGCGCCCGCGGCATGGGAGCGGATGAGCGAGCGTTGCAGGTCGGTGCGCCGGTCCGGCGGGATATGCCGCAGGGCCAGCGCGCCGAAGCCGGTGGACACGCCGTATACCGGCCGCTCCCCGTGCGCCAGCTCGTCGATATGGCCGCGCACCTTCGCCAGGTGCGCCAGATCCGGTTCGGCGAGCTCCACGCGCGCGCCGTGTCGCGCGACCGCCACCACCTCCGACCGCGTCACAGGGTTCGCGCTCACCAGCACCCGCTGGATTCCGATCGTCATGGGCACCATTCCAGCGCCTCGGGCCGTCGCGATCGAGCACCCCGGGCCGGGTTTTGTCTGGTATTTCAGACAGAATGGACGGCGGACGGGTGAGGTGATGGCGGATGAGCGGTGATATTCCGGCGCTGCGGCGCGGTCTGCGCATCCTCGGACTGCTCGCGCAGCGGCCGCATCCGGTACCCGCCGCGGTGATCGCCCGCGAGCTCGACATCCCCCGCTCGTCCACGTATCAGCTGCTCAACGAGTTGCAGGCGGCCGGGTACGTGGCCTATCTGGCGGCCGAGCGCAAATACGGGCTCGGCATCGGCGCGTTCGAGATCGGTTCGGCCTACCTGCGGCACGATCCGCTCGAGCGGGTGGCGGCTCCGCTGCTGCGCGGCCTGGTCGACGCGGTCGGCTGCACCGGGCACCTCGGCGTCCTGCACGGCAACGAGTCGCTGTACCTCATCGAGCAGCGACCGCCGCGCCCGCAGACCCTGGTCACCGATGTGGGGGTGCGCCTGCCCGCCCATCTCACCGCCACCGGGCGCACCATCCTCGCGCACCTGACGCCGAAACATGTGCGCGCTCTCTTTCCGGGCCCGGCCGCGTTTCCCATGCGTACCTCCCGGGGCCCGCGCGAACTGCGCGCGCTGCGCCACCTGCTGCGCGTGGAGGCCGCACGCGGCTGGGCGGTCGAGGACGGCTACATCACGCCGGGTTTCGCCACCGTCGCGCACGCGGTGTTCGATCACGGCGGGCGGCCCATCGCCGCCCTCGGGCTCACGCTGCGCCACCACTGCCGGGACGAGGCGATCGAATGCGGCCACACCTGGCCGGAGCTGGCCGCCCCGCTGCGCACCGCCGCGGCGGCCGTGACCGCCGCCATCGGCGGCCGGCCACCGGCCGGGTGGACGCGGGTGAGACCACCCGGACCCGGTAGGGCCCCCCCGCCAGC
>NZ_JASCXP010000368.1:0-7584 GCF_030010695.1 Nocardia sp. CC201C | reverse complement strand
CCACCGACGCGGTCCCCCGTTTAAAAACGCCGCGGGCGCACCGGGTTCCCATACCGCACCCCCCCTCGACCGTTGCCCGGCTCAGAGCATGCAGCTCACGCAGCCCTCGACCTCGGTGCCCTCCAGGGCCATCTGGCGGATGCGGATGTAGTAGAGGGTTTTGATGCCCTTGCGCCAGGCGTAGATCTGGGCCTTGTTGACGTCGCGGGTGGTGGCGCTGTCCTTGAAGAACAGCGTCAGCGACAGGCCCTGGTCCACGTGCTGGGTGGCGGCGGCGTAGGTGTCGATGACCTTCTCGTAGCCGATGTCGTAGGCGTCCTCGAAGTAGTCGAGGTTGTCGTTGGTGAGGTAGGGGGCCGGGTAGTAGACGCGGCCGATCTTGCCTTCCTTGCGGATCTCGATCTTGGAGGCGATCGGGTGGATCGAGCTGGTGGAGTGGTTGATGTAGGAGATGGAACCGGTCGGCGGCACGGCCTGCAGGTTCTGGTTGTAGATGCCGTACTGCATGACCGACGCCTTCAACTCGCGCCAGTCGTCCTGGGTGGGGATGTGCACGCCCGCGTCGGCGAAGATCTGGCGCACCCGCTCGGTCTTGGGCTCCCACGCCTGCTCGGTGTACTTGTCGAAGTACTCGCCCGAGGCGTACTTGGACTCCGGGAAGCCGCCGAAGTACGTACCCCGTTCCTTGGCAATGAGATTCGACGCCCGCACCGCGTGGTAGGCGATGGTGTAGAAGTAGATGTTCGTGAAGTCCACGCCCTCTTCGGAACCGTAGAAGACGCGCTCACGCGCCAGGTAGCCGTGCAGGTTCATCTGACCGAGGCCGATGGCGTGGGATTCGTTGTTGCCCTGCTCGATCGACGGCACCGAGTAGATGTGCGTCTGATCCGAGACCGCGGTGAGCGCGCGGATGGCGGTCTCCACGGTCTTGCCGAAGTCCGGTGAGTCCATGGTCTTGGCGATGTTCAGCGAGCCCAGGTTGCAGGAGATGTCCTTGCCCACCTTGGAATACGAGAGATCGTCGTTGAACTCCGAGGGCGTGGAGACCTGGAGGATCTCCGAGCACAGGTTGGAGTGGGTGATCTTGCCCTTGATCGGGTTCGACCGGTTCACCGTGTCCTCGTACATGATGTACGGGTAGCCGGACTCGAACTGCAGCTCGGCGATGGTCTGGAAGAACTCGCGCGCCTTGATCTTCGACTTGCGGATGCGCTTGTCGTCGACCATCTCGTAGTACTTCTCGGTGACATTGATGTCGGCGAACGGCACGCCGTAGATGCGCTCCACGTCGTACGGCGAGAACAGGTACATGTCCTCGTTCTTCTTCGCCAGCTCGAAGGTGATGTCCGGGATCACCACGCCCAGCGACAGCGTCTTGATGCGGATCTTCTCGTCCGCGTTCTCCCGCTTGGTGTCGAGGAAGCGGTAGATGTCGGGGTGGTGGGCGTGCAGGTACACCGCGCCCGCGCCCTGCCGCGCACCGAGCTGGTTGGCGTAGGAGAACGAGTCCTCCAGCAGCTTCATGATCGGAATGACGCCCGAGGACTGGTTCTCGATCTTCTTGATCGGGGCACCGGCCTCACGAATATTGCTGAGCAGCAACGCGACTCCGCCACCGCGCTTGGACAGCTGCAGGGCGGAGTTGATGGAGCGCCCGATGGACTCCATATTGTCCTCGATGCGCAGCAGGAAGCAGGACACCGGTTCGCCGCGCTGCTTCTTGCCCGAGTTGAGGAAGGTCGGCGTGGCGGGCTGGAAGCGGCCCGCCATGATCTCCTCGACCAGCTCCGAGGCCAGGATCTCGTCACCGTCGGCGAGGGTCAGCGCGACCATGCACACGCGATCCTCGAAGCGCTCCAGGTAGCGCTTGCCGTCGAAGGTCTTGAGCGTGTACGAGGTGTAGTACTTGAACGCGCCGAGGAAGGTGGGGAACCGGAACTTCTTGGCGTACGCCTGCTGGAACAGCTGCTTGATGAAGGCGCGGCTGTACTTCTCCAGCACCTCTGTCTCGTAGTAGTTCTCCTCGATGAGGTAGTCGAGCTTCTCGTCGAGGTTGTGGAAGAAGACGGTGTTCTGGTTGACGTGCTGCAGGAAGTACTGGTGCGCGGCCTCGCGATCCTTGTCGAACTGGATCTCGCCGTTCGGACCGTACAGGTTCAGCATGGCATTGAGGGCGTGGTAGTCCAGGCCCTCGGTGGTGCTGGAGTCCCCGCTGACCGGACGCTCTACGCGGGCAGTCTTTCCGACCGGTGCTGTTGTCGTTGCCAAAACAATCCCAATCCCTCTCGGACGCGCTCGACGTCCTCGGCAGTTCCCATGAGTTCGAAGCGATACAGGTACGGCACTCCCGCTTTGCGCGAGATCACCTCTCCCGCAAAGCAGTACGTATCGCCGAAGTTCGTATTGCCGGCCGCGATCACGCCGCGCAGCAGGGCGCGGTTGTGGGCATCGTTGAGGAATTTGGCCACCTGCCGGGGCACGAATTCCTTCTCGGATCGGTTCCCACCCAATACGTGCCGACCACCCCCGTAGGTGGGGACGATCAGCACGTAGGGTTCATCGACGCGAAGCGAGTCGGCGGTATGCAGTGGTATGCGGAGCGCCGGGAGACCCAGCTTCTCCACGAAGCGGTGCGTGTTCTCCGACGCACTCGAGAAGTAGACCAGATTGGCTGTCTGGGTGGACATGTCGGCCACCTTCCCAGTTCGATCGGGCGAACCTGCGACCAGCGGCGAGCTTCCCCGCACGCCGCTGG
Organism: Nocardia sp. CC201C; assembly: GCF_030010695.1. Lineage (NCBI taxonomy): Bacteria > Bacillati > Actinomycetota > Actinomycetes > Mycobacteriales > Nocardiaceae > Nocardia > Nocardia sp. CC201C. The sequence continues at coordinate 4,829 of NZ_JASCXP010000368.1, read as the reverse complement.
GGGCCGCTCAGGCCGCGACGGTGGCGAGCGCCTTGATGCGGTCCGGGCGGAAGCCGGACCAGTGGTCGTCACCGGCGACGACGACGGGGGCCTGCAGGTAGCCCAGGGCCATGACGTAGTCGCGGGCTTCGGGGTTCTCGGAGATGTCGACGACGTCGTAGTCGACGCCGATCTTGTCGAGCGCCTTGTAGGTGGCATTGCACTGAACACAAGCAGGCTTCGTGTACACGGTGATGGTCATTGTGTCCCCTTCTCCTCGCCTTCGATCCGTATGCAGTGCACGGCTGAAACAAGATCCACGTACTAGCTGCGCAAACCCCTGGAAGCGGAACCGAAGCCCCTGGTCACCCGATCCGACCCACTGTTCATCTCGGGTGGCTTTCCAGCGCTGTAGACACTACACCTAGTGGCCGACAGATTCATACAACACGACATGTTGCGACTCACAAAGGTGAAATTCCGGTGTCGTAAGTACCTGGCCACTCAATTCGCAACTCGACACGACTGAGGCAGAGATCACAATTTCGGCAAGTAGCACATTCTCAGCAAACCCTGCGTCATCAGGCATAACACCCATCACGCGGGTCACACGCACACCACGGGTACGCGGATGTCGCAGCACCGCCCCGTCATGCGGCCGACACCGAATCGAGACGCGCCCCGGCGTGTCGCCGGGGCGCACGCCCCGCCGCACACGACAAGGCCACGGCGTCGAAAGCCGTGGCCTCGTGGGGATTCGGAGTTCGCCGGTCAGGCGTTGACCAGGTTGCCGTTGGCCGACTCCGCCAGGGAGACGACGGTCGCGGCCAGCTGGGTCAGCGCCTCGGCGTCATCGGCCGGGTGAACGTCGACGAACCGGTTGCCGATGGTGCCGAAGTGCAGGTGGGCATTCTCCACCACGGTCGCACCCGCCACGCCCAGCGCCTTGACGGTGTCCCCGTGCGCCCACTTGGCCGCGTTCGGGCTGATGGACGCGGACACCACCGCGGTGGGCTTGCCCTTGATGGCACCGGCGCCGTAGGGGCGCGAGGCCCAGTCGATGGCGTTCTTCAGCACGGCCGGGAGGGTGCCGTTGTATTCGGGCGTGACCAGCAGCAGGCCGTCGGCGGCTGCGATCGCGTCACGCAGCGCCTGCGCGGCGGCGGGCACTTCGCCCTCGACATCCAGATCTTCGTTGTAGAAAGGGATATCCGCGAGACCCTCGTAGAGGGTGATCTCCACGCCCTCGGGCGCCGTCTTGGCGGCGGCCTCGGCGAGGCGGCGGTTGATGGAGGCAGCACGCAGGCTTCCGACGAGAGCGAGCAGACGGGTCTGAGACATGGTGGGCACTCCTGAAGCTGTAGTCGGTGGGTGGTACGTTCACCTGACACTAACCGGACCACGGTCCGGATTCATTCCCGGGTACCGAGGAGGGCACCGTGATGCGTGACACGCCCCCGGCGGAGCAGCCCGCGTCGCTGTCATCCGACTCGCTGTCATCGGACTCGCTGCCGTCCGACTCGCTGACGATCGAGCCCCGGACACCACCGTCGCTGCCGGGCGGCATCCCGCTGCCGACCACCGAGCACGCCGAACGCAGCGACGCCGCCCGCAACCGCCAACTGCTGCTCGACGCCGCCGAGGCGCTGGTGCGCGAACAGGGCGCGGAGGCCGTCACCATGGACGCGGTGGCCAAGCGGGCCGGGGTCGGCAAGGGCACGGTGTTCCGGCGCTTCGGCAATCGATCCGGACTCATGCACGCGCTGCTGGACCAGTCGGAGAAGAAATTGCAGGCGGCCTACATGTTCGGCCCGCCGCCGCTGGGACCGGGCGCACCGCCGGTGGAGCGGCTCATCGCCTTCGGGCGGGCACGGCTGGCCGGAATCGAGGTGGAGGGCGACGTACGCCGGGAGGCGGCCTTCGATGCCGACCGCTATGCCAGCGCCCCCTACAACGTGACCAGATCCCATGTGGCTCTGCTGCTTCGGCAGGCCGACGTGGCCAGCGGCGGCTGGCTGCTGGCGGATACGCTGCTGGCCGCGCTGGACGCGGGCCTGGTGCTGCACCAGACCCGCGTGCTCGGGTACACGCTGGCGCAGATCGGCGACTACTGGGAGACGCTCGTCCGCCGCGTCACCGCCCCGACCGCGCAGTAGAGTGTGCGCAATGGGGAACCTGCGTGACGAGATCATCGCCGAACTGGGCGTGGCACCGACCATCGAACCGAAACTCGAAGTGCGGCAGCGCATCGACTTCCTCAAGGACTATCTGCGCGCCACCCCCGCCGCGGGATTCGTGCTCGGCATCAGCGGCGGCCAGGACTCCACGCTGACCGGGCGGCTGTGCCAGCTCGCCGCCGAGGAACTGCGGGCCGAGGGCACCGAGGCCACCTTCGTGGCGGTGCGGCTGCCCTACGGGGTGCAGGCCGACGAGGAGGACGCGCAGATCGCGCTGCGGTTCATCCGGCCGGACCGCTCGGTGGCGGTGAATGTCAAGCCGAGCGCCGATGCCGCGGGCGAGGAGGTCGCGCTCGGCGTGGCGGGGCTGCTCGGCACCGAGGCCCGGCTGCGGGATTTCGTGCGCGGCAATATCAAGGCCCGCGAGCGCATGGTCATCCAGTACGCCATCGCCGGTCAGCTGAATCTCCTGGTGGTCGGCACCGACCACGCGGCCGAGGCCGTCACCGGCTTCTTCACCAAATACGGCGACGGCGGCGTGGACATCACCCCGCTCACCGGCCTCACCAAACGCCAGGGCGCGGCCCTGCTCCAGGAACTCGGCGCCCCGCCCAGCGTCTGGCAGAAGGTCCCGACCGCCGACCTCGAGGACGACCGCCCCGCCCTCCCCGACGAGGAGGCTCTGGGCCTGACCTACGCCCAGATCGACGACTACCTCGAGGGCAAGGATGTCGCCCCGGAGGTGGCACAACGCCTCGAAACGATCTACCGCAACACCCGCCACAAGCGCACCGTCCCGGTGACCCCGCTCGACACCTGGTGGAAGTAGCCGCGACCACCCGGGTGATCAGCCGCCCGCGAAGGGCGGGAGGACGTCCACCCGTGCGGTGAGGGGAGTCGCCGCGTCCCTGGTGAGTTCGTCGCCGACGAGGTAGGCGCAGACGCGGAGCATGGGGTCCAGGTCGGGGCCGTAGGTGGTGGCGAGGGTGTGGCGCAGGTCGGCGACCGTGGCTCCGGCGGGGAGGTCCAGGGTCTCCTTGTCCTTGCCCACCGCGTCGGCGATGGCGGCGAAATAGCGGACCTCAACCACCGATGGCTCCCATCGTTCGCTCGGGGGGCTGGAAGTCGGCGGCGTCGATGCCGTGCCCCGCCCACTTGTTCCACATGGCGCCGCGCCACAGGGTGGCGATCTCCGCGTCGGAGGCGCCGGAGCGCAGGGGCGCGCGCACATCGTATTCCTGATCGCTGAACAGGCAGGACCGGATGCGGCCGTCGGCGGTGAGGCGGGTGCGGTCGCAGTCGCCGCAGAATGTGCGGGTCACCGAGGCGATGATGCCGACGGTGCCGGGGCCGCCGTCGACCAACCAGTTCTCGGCGGGGGCGGACGGGTCGTCGGGGCGGCCGATCTCGGTGAGAGTGAAGCGCTCGCCCAGCACGTCGAGGAGTTCGGCGGCGGTGATCATATTGGCCCGCGCCCACTCGTGGTCGGCGTCGAGCGGCATCTCCTCGATGAAGCGCAGCTCGCAGCCCTCGTCGATACACCATTGCAGCAGATCCGCCGCGCCGGACAGGGTTTCGCGCATGAGCACGGCGTTCACCTTGACCGGGGCCAGCCCCTCGCGCTGGGCGGCGCGGATGCCGGAGAGCACCGACTCGAGGCGGTCGCGGCGGGTGAGCCGGGCGAAACCGTCGCGGTCGACGGTGTCGAGGGAGACATTGACGCGGTTCAGCCCGGCTTCGGCCAGCTTGCGGGCGCGGTGTTCGAGACCGACGCCATTGCTGGTCATGGCCAGCGGCGTATCCGGCAGCGCGGCGCGACACCCGGCGATGATCTGCTCCAGGTCGCGGCGCATGAGCGGTTCACCGCCGGTGAAGCGCACCTCGTGCACGCCGAGTTCGTGCACGGCCAGCGTGACCAGGCGCACGATCTCGTCGGTGGTGAGCAGTTCATCGGCCGGAATGGGCGGCAGGCCCTCCTCCGGCATGCAGTAGGTACACCGCAGCGAGCACTTCTCGGTAATGGATACCCGCAGGTCACGGGCGGTGCGACCGTAGCGGTCCACCAGGAACGGGGTATCGGGGCGACCGTCGAGAGAGGGTCGCCCGGCTCGTACGGCGGGAATTCCCATCACGACCACGGTCACCCGACCATTATTACGGGTATGTCCAGTCCCCCGCTCGGCCTGTCGTGCCGAGCGGCCCCGCCGCGGCGCGCGTATAGGCTGACCCGCATGACTTCTCGGCCAGTTCGGATGCAGGCCCGGTCCGTCGACGACCACCGGCAACGCATCGAAAGTCTGCTGCGTCCGCTGGCAGACCGGGAGACCGAGCGGATTCCGATGGCGCGCGCGCTCGGACGGCGGCTGGCCGAGGATCTGCACTCCCCCCTGGATCTGCCGGTCTTTCGGAACTCGTCCATGGACGGGTACGCGGTGCGGGCCGAATCGGTGGCGACGGTACCGGTGACGCTGCCGCTCGCCGGTGTGGTGGCGGCCGGGATGGCCGGTGACGCGGAACTGCCCACCGGGACGGCCGTGAAGATCATGACCGGCGCACCGCTGCCGCCGGGCGCGGACTGTGTGGTGCCGGTCGAGGACACCCGCGCCGACGGCTCCACCGTGACCATCGAGAAGGGGCGCGCCGCAGGCGATTTCGTGCGCGAACCGGGCACCG
>NZ_JASCXP010000367.1:0-7599 GCF_030010695.1 Nocardia sp. CC201C | reverse complement strand
GGCCCCCGAAGCCTCGGGACGAAAGTCGGTGGGGTCGAATCCGATCCGCGCCCGCACCGGATTCCGCATCGAGGGGCGAACGCACTCCGCCCCGGGTCGGTGGCTGGTGACCAGCCGCGACACCGGGGCGGCAACGCTCAGGGATCAGGGGGCGAGCCCCTGCGGGGCCCCGGAGAGTTGGGCGTTACTTGGTGACGACGGCCAGCAGATCGCGCGCCGACAGGATCAGGTACTCCTCGCCGTTGTACTTGATCTCGGTGCCGCCGTACTTGCTGTAGATGACGACGTCGCCTTCCTTGACGTCCAGCGGAATCCGCTTCTCACCCTCGTCGTCCCACCGACCCGGGCCGACGGCGATGACGGTGCCCTCCTGGGGCTTCTCCTTCGCCGTGTCGGGGATGACCAGGCCGGAGGCGGTCGTCGTCTCGGCCTCGTTGGCCTGGACGAGGATCTTGTCCTCGAGCGGCTTGATGTTCACGCTCGCCACGTTGAGCCCTCCACTTTCAGGGGATTCTTCTTCGCCCGGGGCGGTTCCCCGGACTCACGGTTTCGGTCACGTTGTTGACCGCCGAGCACGGCGCCGTCGTCGCGGGTGCCGGAGCCCCTGCTCAGTAGTCAAAGCCGACACTCGAAGCACAAGCGCGAGTGCCAACTAGCACTCTATACACGCGAGTGCCAGCGCTCAAGGCTGGGCTCTGCTACCGGTCGCCAACCGCCGGGAAGCCGACTGGACGCCAGCCCAGCGGAAACGCGACACACCGAGCCACGGGCCGAGGAATCTGAGGTCTTCCAAAGAAAAACGAAAATCTGTAACGTTCGGATAACGGATCGTGACATTATTGACGACGGTCGCGAGACAAGGGCACCGCACGGCCTCGAGAGGGGCACGGTACGGCCCTCATCCCGCGTTCCGGCGAGATCTACAGAGTGCTTCACCCCCTGCGCGGCGACGCGCAGAAACCTGAGACGAGAGCAAGACCGCAAGTGATCGACGGCTGGATCCGATGCCCCATCGGACACGGGCTCGGCCGGATCCGTAGCTCGGGGTCGCTCGCCATCCACGCGACGGCTCCGCAGTCCGTTCGAGATGGTCGGCGACACCAGGACCATCCGCTCGAAGGGAGGTGAACATGCGAACATCCCTCGGCATCTCGGCCGGGAGTGAAGTGGTGTGCTCGGCGACGGTCGCCACCGCTCCCAACGGCGTCCTGCACTTCGACTACCGGGTCGTCACCGCGGATACGGCGCACTCCGATCTCGGCGATCTCGTAGCGTCCTCGATCGAGTTGATGACGACGCATCAGCTGTCCCGCGACATCGTCCATCCCGTGGGCACGCACTCCTCGGCACTCTCGGCCACCCGGCACGGCGACCACACCCCGCCCGGCGATATCGCGGTGGCCTACCGCGACCGGGAGCAGGCGCAGACCATCCGCTCGGCCATCGGGCGGCAGCGTCGCGACGTTCGACTCATCCCGGAATCCGGTGCGGCGCTCGCCTATCTGCGGCACACCGGCATGCTGGAGCGCTACGAGACCATCGCCATCATCGATCTCGGCGCGTCCGGGGCCACGGTCACGGTGGCCGATCAGGCGGACGACACCGTGCTCCGCTCCGAACGCACCACCGCCATCAGCGGCAACGCCATCGACGAGCTGATCCTGCAACATCTGCTGGACTGCCATCTGGCGCGCCGCGGCACGCGCCCCAATCGCGGCATGCTGCTCAACCGCAGCCGGGCCGCCAAGGAGCACCTGGCCATCGCCCAGGCCGTGACCATCGACCATGTTGCCGGGCAGCCGCTCAAGCTCACCCGCAAGGATTTCGACGAACTCATCGCCGATCTGCTGCGCGAACTCGCGGTGTTCGCGCGCGGCGTCTTCGCGCGGGCCCCGAAGTTCCCGCAGTGCGTGGCGGTGATCGGCGGCGGCGCGAACGTCCCGGCCGTGGTGCGGGAACTCGAGGAACAGCTCGACGTGCCGGTGTGCACCGTGCCGGAGCCGGAGGCGGCCATCGCGAAAGGTGCCGCGCTGGTGGCGGATTCGGCGCAGCCGACGGCGCTCACCGTGATCGGCCGCGGCACCGACGCGCCGGTCGGCACCTTCACCAAGCTGGTGGGCACGCTGGCCGGGGCGATCGTGGTGGTCGGCCTGGTCATCGGTTACGGCGTGAAGGAACTCGTCCCCGAGGACCGCGACTACTCCCCGGTCGGCACCACCAGCGGCGAACAGCTGGACACCACGACGCCGACGACCACCGCGCCGGGCACCGCCCCCATGACGCAGAACCGCGACAGCACCGGACCCACCCCGGGCACACCGACGACCGCGCCGGACACGGACGACCCCACCACCTCCACCGGACCGCGGCCGACGCCCACCACGCCCGCGCAGTCGCCCCTACCGCTGCGCCCGGATCCGGGTCTGCCGCAGATTCCCTTCCCGGCCGACCTCCCCCGCATTCTCGGCCCGTTCCTCGGCACCCCCGTCAGCCCGACGGAGGAACCCGATCCGAGCGAGACGAGCCCGAACCCGACCGGCCCGAGCACCAACAGCCCGAGCACGACGGCTCCCACCACGCCCGCCGTGCCGCGGATCCCGCGGTCCAACTCGGGCTCCGCGGGCGGAGGCAGCGTCACCGCTCCGCTCGAATCCAGTCCTGAGCGCGCCGATTCCAATTCTGCGCGCGTCGAATCCAGCCACTGAGCGCGGTAGTCCGCAGCGGTGATCACCTGGTCGCCGGAATCCGCGCGGCCGCCTCACCGCCCGACGTGAATCTCCACCGCCCGCTCGCCCGGCATGTCGCCGGGCGCGGTCGGCGACCCCAACAGTCCCGGCAGCGCCAGCGCCCCACCCGCCAGCACGGCCGCCACCACACGTTTGAACCACATCCCGAACTCCCGACGCCTCGACACCCACGTAGATCGCACGGTATCGGTGCCGGAATCACGCTCCCAGACAGCAGATCCCCTGCCCAGACGACTGGGGGCAGGCGGGCGTCAGAGTTGGCTGGTCGCCACCGACAGGCCCGGGTCGGTCGCCACGGTGAGCTCGGAGGGCCGCGCGCCCCCGGCGATCACGTGCGCGCCCAGAGTGGCGATCATGACGCCGTTGTCGGTGCACAACCGCGGTTTCGGCACGCGGAGCGTGAGACCGGCTGCGGCGCAACGCTCTTCGGCCAGTGAACGGATACGGGAGTTGGCGGTCGCGCCGCCGCCGAGCACGATGGTGTCGACGCCGACGTCCTGGGCGGCACGCACGGCCTTCATGGTGAGCACATCCGCCACGGCCTCCTGGAAGGACGCGGCGATATCGGGAATCGGCAGTTCGCGGTTCTCCCGTTGCGCCGCTTCGACATAGCGCGCGACAGCGGTCTTCAGTCCGGAGAACGAGAAGTCGTAGCGCGGATCTCGCGGCCCCGTCATGCCGCGCGGAAACGCGATGGCGTGCGGATCACCCTCCGCCGCAATCCGATCCAGCACCGGACCGCCCGGATAGCCGAGTCCGAGCAGTCGCGCCACCTTGTCGAAGGCTTCCCCGGCGGCATCGTCGACGGTGCTGCCCAGTTCCGCGATGGGGTCGGCCAGATCGGTGACGTGCAGCAGGTGGGTGTGCCCGCCGGAGACGAGCAGCGCCACACACGCCGGCATGGGTCCGTGTTCCAGGGTGTCCACCGCGACGTGGCCACCCAGATGGTTGAGCGCGTAGAAGGGGATATCCCACGCCGCCGCATAGGCTTTCGCGGCCGCCACCCCGACCAGCAGGGCACCGGCGAGGCCGGGGCCGATGGTCACCGCGAGGGCGTCCGGCCGGTCCACCCCGGCCGCCGCCAACGCCCGGCGCATAGCGGGCACGATGGCCTCGAGATGCGCGCGCGACGCGATCTCCGGCACCACGCCGCCGAAACGCGCGTGCTGATCGACACTGGAGGCCACCTCGTCGGCGAGCAGTTCGCAACTCCCATCGGGCAGCCAGCGGACGATGCCGACTCCCGTTTCGTCACAGGAGCTTTCGATACCCATCACGATCATGAGAAGACCTCTGTGTCCTGCGGCCGCGGGAAGCCGGTCATGGCGGGGCGGCGCATGGTGTACGCGTCCGCGCCACTGGGCTGGTAGTAGTTCTTGCGCAGGCCGATGATGTGAAATCCGTGCTTCTCGTACAGCGCGATGGCGGCGGCGTTGTCGGTGCGCACCTCCAGGAAGACCGGTCCGCCGCGCCGCCCGGCCTCACCGAGCAGGGCTTCCAGCAGGGCGGTGCCGACGCCGAGCCCCTGCTGTCCGGGGTCGACGCCGATGGTGTGCACCTCGGCCTCCGGGTACTCCCGATTGCCGAGCAGCGCGATACCCGCGTAGCCGACCATACGGCCGTCGCCGTCGCGGGCGACGATGTAGCGGTTGTGCGGTCCGGCGAGCTCGGAGCGGAAGGCGACCTCGTGCCAGGGGTCGTCCTCGGGGAACAGCAGCTTCTCCAGTTCGACGCAGCGAGGAATATCGGAAGGCCGCATCGGTTCGACGCGGATCATCGACTCACCTGCGCGTAGCTGCGTTCCACGGCATCGGGCCGACGCAGGTAGAGCGGGGTGAGCGGGTCCGGCGTCGCACCGGAGAGCAGGTCGCGGGCGGCGCAGCGCACCAGCCCCGCCGGGGAGGGCGTCTCCACCGGCAGCACCGGCAGATCGAAGTAGTCCACATGCGAGGCCGAGCCCGCGATCACGGTGGCGCTGCTGGTGTCCAGGTCGGCGGGTTTGCACACCTCCGGACCGGCGACCCGGCCGCGCGGGTTCTCCGCCGACAGGGCGCGATAGCGGGCCCAGTACACCTCGCGGCGACGGGCATCGGTGACGACCAGCAGTTCGACCGGATCCTGCGCCTCGGCGAGGTAGCTCTCGGTATCGGCGGCGATGGCGTCCAGGCTGCACACACCGTGCACCGGAATACCGAGCGCGTCCCCGAAGGCGGCGGCGGTGGCCATGCCGACCCGCAGCCCGGTGAACGGTCCGGGACCGACCCCGACCACGACCGCGTCGATCTCGCCGCGGGCCCGCCCGGATTCGGCGAGGCAGGCGAGAATCTGCGGGGTCAGCACCTCATTGTGCGCACGGGCGTCCACGGTCACCCGAGTGGCGATCGTGGTTGTTCGAGGTGTGCTACCGGCCTCCGCCGGATCCAGTTCCACCAGTCCCGCCGTGACGGCAGGGGTCGCGGTGTCGACAGCCAGTACCAACATGATTGATCCAACTGTACTGTGCCTAATTGCCCCCGCTTCGCTCCCCCGCTCCACTCAGTCCAGAACCGGGACGCGCCGCAGACCAGCGGAGCTGGTGCTGCGGGCGCAGGCCCGACCAGCGAGGTGCGGCAGGGCTGGGGCGGCGCACGCAGGCTGGGGCGGCGCAGGTGCAGGGTGGACGAGTTGGTCCAACAGCTCTGGCGAGGCAGGGCGCGGGGCGGTGTCTACCCCACCCATTCCCATTCCGCGGTGCGGGTGTCGGATTCGGCTTCACGGCGCAGCAGCACGCGTAGGTGGCGTTCGGTCAGGTGCTCGACCACGCCGAGACCCCACTCCACCACCACGACGGCGTCGTCGAGTTCGGTATCGAGGTCGAGCGCATCCAGTTCGTCGAGGTCGCCGCCGAGCCGGTAGGCGTCCACGTGCACGAGTCCGACCGCGCCCGGTGCGGTGCCGGCGCGATGTTGGCGGGCGATGATGAACGTCGGAGAACTCACGCGGCCCTGCACTCCGAGCCCGGCGGCGATGCCGCGGGTGAGGGCGGTTTTGCCCGCGCCCAGCGGACCGTCGAGCACGACCAGGTCACCGGCGTGCAGCTGCGCGGCGAGTTCGCGGCCCAGGGCCTCGGTGTCCTCCACCGTGGGCAGGGCGCGGTGTCCACGGGCCTCATGCATGCGCGGTCCCTCCGATGTAGCGGCGTGCGACGCGGCCGCGCGGTGAGCACACCACCTCGTAGTGGATGGTGCCGAGCGCGTCCGCCCATTCCTGGGCGTGCGGTTCGCCGGGGCCGCCGCCGAAGAGCACCGCGATATCGCCTTCGCGGACGCCTTCGGCATTGTCGCCGAGGTCGACCACGAACTGGTCCATGCAGATGCGGCCGATATTGGGTCGGCGACGACCGCCGAGCAGCACGTCGAACCGGCCGCTGAGCGGTCTCAGGATGCCGTCGGCGTATCCGGCGGGGATCAGCGCGACGGTGGTGTCACGGTCGGCGATCCATTCGTGCCCGTACGAAACGCCTTCTCCGGCAGCGACTTTCTTCACCAGAATGACGCGGGCGCGCAGGGTCATGGCGGGCCGCAGCCCGAAGTCGCCGAGTTCGGGAATCGGGGAGAGTCCGTAGATGGCGATGCCGGGCCGCACCATGTCGAAGGCGAGATCGGGTCGGGTGAGGGTGGCGGCGGCATTGGCGATGTGCACCAGTTCCGGTTGCAGCCCTTGCTCTTTCGCCGCCGCGATGTACTCCAGGAAGCGTTCGCGCTGGCTGTCGTTGGCCGGGTGGTCGGGCTGATCGGCGAGGGCCAGATGGGAGAAGATGGCCCGGAACCGCACCACCCCCGCATCGACCAGCTCACGCAGTCGCCGCAGTACCGCGGGGTACTCCGACACCGACACGCCGTTGCGGTTGAGCCCCGTATCCACCTTCAGGGTGACGGTCGCGGTCTTACCGAGCCGCCGCGCGGCGTCGGCGACGGCGTCGAGATGCCGCACCGACGACACCCCGATCTCGATATCGGCGGCCACCGCGGGCGAGAAATCGGTATCGGAGGTATTGAGCCAGCACAGGATCGGCGCGGTGATCCCCGCCTCCCGCAATGCCACCGCCTCGGCGACCGTGGTCACCCCGAGTTCCCGCGCCCCCGCCGCCAGTGCGGTGCGCGCCACCTCGACGGCGCCGTGGTTGTACCCGTCGGCCTTGACCACCGCCATGACGGCGGCATCCCCGGCACGCTCGATCAGGATCCGCACATTGTGTGCGATGGCATCCAGATCGATGACGGTCTCCACCTGCGGTTCGGGCGTACTCACGGCCTAGATCCTGCCATCCCGCCCGCTGCGTTTCCGCTCACACCCGACGGCCACCGATCGACCGGCGCGCCCCAGCGCCCCCTCCCCACCTGTTCCGGCGCTCCGTGCGCGTCACCAGGATGACGACTCCGGCGGTCAGCAGGCCTTACCGAGCAGGCGGCGTATCAACCGGACGCCGACATGGTCGTGGCGAGCGCACGGCCGGATCACACGGGATCTCCGCCGGACTCATACCGAATGCCCGTCTGTCGGCGATAGTTTCGCGGGCACCGGTGACCGCGAGCGGTCAGCACGACTCTGGGAGGACTGCCTTGCGTGACACGACCCGTACCGCACTGTGCTGCATGGTGATCGCGCCGGGAGCGCTGTGGGCGGCGGTGCGACTGGGTGGGCGTCGGCGAGGTCTCGACCCACGCCCTGCCCCGGACGGACCACCGCGCGCTCGCGGCGGAACTGTTCGTCCCGGCGATCCAGCGGTGACCCCGGCGGCGGGCGTCAGCGGGCGGCCAGGTCGCGCAGGGTGCCGATGGCGGGGCGGAGGTGGGTGAGCAGGGGGGAGGCC
>NZ_JASCXP010000366.1:0-7636 GCF_030010695.1 Nocardia sp. CC201C | reverse complement strand
CCAGGCGGGAGGTGCTGCCCGACCAGCCGCGCGCCGCCACCGCCGCCGCGGCGATGGCGGAAACGGCCAAGCCGATGGCGAGGGTGCGGGCCGACTCCATGGGCCGGTAGTTCCACCAGGCGATATCGACCGCCAGGGCGACCACCAGCCCGGCGAACAGGGCCGTCGCACCCACCCGGGCGGGCACGCTCGCCACCGGCGACCACGACTGCCGGGTCCAGGTCGGCGCCGCACTCACCACCCCGCACAGCAGGGCCAGCGGGATCAACAGCGGATCGAGTTCGAAAGCCGGTGCCGCGCACGACCATCCGAACAGGCCGAACAGGCCCGCACCGGAGGAGGTGGGCAGGCAGGCGTAGCGCGTGGTCAGGATGCCGTAGGCGTAGCCGAGCAGAACGAAGCCGAGCACCGCGGCGAGCGTGGCGTGCAGCAGGCGCGAGCGCCTGCCGACCAGCTCCCAGATGTCGTCGCGGCCGAATACGGTGTCGAGCCGACCGGAGCGCGGTCGCGTGCCCAGGTAGCGCGCGAGGCTGTGCAGCCAACGATGCACGTGCGCTTCGGAATAGGCATTGTCACCGTCCGCGCGCGCGGTGGTGTCGACCGCCGCCCCCAGCACCGCGGAATGCAGCAGCGACGACACCTCGGCCTCGCTGCCCGCACAGGCCAGCCGCACGATGTCGTCGGCATCGGTGCGCCGCAGGTAGCTGACGGCGAGGGTGAAACGCAGTGGGGTGCGCAGGGATCGGGCCAGTGGGCCGTCCGGGCTCTCCACCAGCCGCCACACCACCGGCTTCCAGGTATCGCTGTCGTAGCTGGGATCGACCCGCATCTCGTTGAGCCGCTCCAGCACCGTCTGGGTGCCGATGGGCTGGAGTTCGATCACCGTCGCCGCACTCAGCGCCGTACGGTCGGCGCGCAGCCGCTGATAGACGTCGGCGTCGCAGCCGAGCACCACCGGGCGGTCCGCCCATTCGTCACCGTCGAGCTGTTCGATCGCGCGGCGCAGCCGAATCGGTTCGCGCCCCGGCACATCCATGGCGTCGGCGCGTTCCAGCAGCGGCAGGATCGCACCGCCCTCCACCAGTCGCCGCACGACCATCGTGCGCAGTCCGTAGTCGCAGGCGATGCGCTCGGCGAGCCAGCCGGTCAGGCTGCGCGTCAACGGGTTCCAGGTGGAGGCGTCCACCCGCACCGGGATCGGGCCGCGGTCCGCGACCGGAAGGCCGTCGCGTTCGGCGTGCAGGGCGAGCAGCAGACCGAGCAGGGTGACGGCCTTGCCCGCGCCCGGCTCACCCAGAATCACCAGGCGGCCACCGGTGCGCCGCGGATAGTATTCGCCGATGCGCCGCACGGTGCGAATGGCCGGATCCTCGTATTCGGCTTCGGGAGCCCAACTTTCGAAGCGAATTCGGTCATATTCGACACTTCGGTCGAATTCGGCGCGCGACATCCAGAGCAGGGTCAGATTCTCCCGTTCCCGCTCTCGCACCGCTCGGGCCAGGTCCTCGGCCCAGCGAACCAACAAGGATCTACCCCCTTGCTCGGACGATCACCCCTACGCACGCCGCACTGCTGCGCGACAGCATGCCATAGTTTGCGTCGGCGCAACGGCAGGGTTGCGTTGTAAATCAACCCTTTTCGAATTGGTCAGGAATCCATTTTCTTCAGCACGCGCTGCACCGTGAGAAATGTGCGCGTGGTGACATCCTTGCCGTACTGCCGCTCCAGCCACGCCATGAACCCCGCGCCGTTCGGCGCGCTGTTGTCCACCACCCACAGCACCGCCCGCGCCGCCGCATCGTAGCCGACGACCCGGACGGTCGCGTCGAGATCACCGGGCGCAGGCGGCGGCGGGGTGTCGCCGCGCAGGAAGGTGACGGTCAGATAGGTCTCGCGACAGTGCGTCAATCCCTCGAAGGGATCGGCATCGACCAGCGTCAGCAACTCCCCGTACTCGCGCAGCAGCGTGCCGCCACCGATGCCGAGCTCATCGCGCAACGCCTCCTGGATGCGGGATTCCAGGGCGGCCACATCGGTCTCCGCACTGCGAAAGACGATATTGCCGCTGGAGAGCACCGAGGCGACGCCCTCGAAGCCGAGACCCTCGAATACCCCGCGCAACTTCTCATTGCGCATATTCGGGTTGCTCGGCATGATCCCGCGCAGGAAGGCGGCATAGCGATTCATGCCGCCGAACCTACCGGGGCGCACCGACACTCAGGAGGCGGCGACGCCGTTCTTCTTGCGCTCGATATCGGCCAGCGCGGCCTGCCGCGCCGCGCGAGCCTCGGCCGCGGCGTCCCACGCCTCCTTGCGGTTCTTGACCGCCCTGGCGGGTGCGCCCACGGCAATGCTGTAATCCGGGATATCGCCCTTGACCACGGCATGCGCGCCCAGCACACAGCCGCGGCCCACTCGGGTCTCGCGCAGCACGGTGACCTTGGCGGCGATCCAGGTGTCGGGGCCGATGCGGACCGGGCTCTTCACGATGCCCTGGTCCTTGATGGGCATGCCGATATCGTCCATGCGGTGGTCGAAGTCGCAGATGTAGCACCAGTCCGCGACCAGGGTGGATTCGCCGATCTCGATATCCAGGTAGGTGTTGACGACATTGTCCTTGCCGAACACCACCTTGTCGCCGATGCGCAGCGAACCCTCGTGGCAGCGCAACGCGTTGCCGTCGCCGATATGCACCCAGCGGCCGATCTCCATGCGGCCCAGCTCCGGCGTCGCGTGGATTTCCACATTGCGGCCGAGAAACACCATTCCGCGCAACACGATGTGCGGATTGGCCAGCTTGAACTTGAACAAGCGGTAGTACCGCACCAGATACCAGGGCGTGTACGCGCGATTGGCGAGAACCCACTTGAGCGATGCCATGGTCAGAAAACGCGCCTGCTCCGGATCCCGGCGCCGCGACCCCCGCCACCGCGAGCGCAACGGTGCGCCCCACATGCTCGTCACGAACTGCTCCTGTGTTTCCTGACGCCGCCGGATCGGCAGCTGGATCGTTTAGACGAGGGTATCGGTACCCGCCGACGGGCGCGAAAGTAGGCTGTGCTCCGGCTGCATCAGCCCCGACGAAGAACCCGGAGTTTCGGTACTGGCAGAAGGGACACCAGCAGGTGCGAAGCGGCAGGCGGCACACCGGACGCAGTGAGCGACACCTACGCCCCGACCGGACCCGACAGCGCGTCGCGCCCTGGCGCGCGGCGGTGGCGCTCGGCGTCACCGGACTGTTCGCCCTCACCGCCTGCGGTACCGATGTCGACGACATCACCGCGGGGCCGGGCAAGGGCTGGCCGGTCGCCTTCCACGACGCCCGCAACAGCGGCACCACTCCCGTCACCGGGTCGCGGGCGCTGGGGCTGGACTGGACACGCCCCGTGGGCGGACCGATCGCCGCACCCGTCACCGTGGGGCCGGACGGACAGCTGTTCGTCACCACCCGCACCGACTCGCCCTGCACGCTGTTCTCCTTCCAGATGGGCACCGGGCGCAAACGCTTCTGCAATCCCCTGGGCCCCAGCGCGATCGCGGCCGCGAGCGCGGTGGACGGCGGCACCAACATCTATGTCGGCGACGACGGCGGCATGAACTCGTTCAACGCGCTGGGCCAGCCGCGCTGGCGCACGCCGGTCGCCGGGGTACCGGTATCGGTGCAGTTCACCGGCGACAGCAATGTGCTGTCGGTGACCCAGAGCGGCCAGGTCGACGTGCTCAGCCGCCAGACCGGCGAGCGCGTGATCTCCACCTATCAGCTGCTGGGCGAGCCCGACCCGCTGGAGAATCCGGGCCTGAACCGCCCGCCGGACGGGCAGGGCCTCGAGGACTGCGCCACGGGCGGCCCCCAGTGCCCGGTGGCGAACGTGTCGGCCGTGGACCGGGAGACCGGACGCTTCTACGCGACCGTATGGCGCCCCGGCGAGGGCACCGCCGAACTCGTGGCACTGACCTACGGCGACAAGGCGGTGCGTGAGGACTGGCGGGCGGCCATGCTCACCGGCGGCAGCGCCACCAGCCCGGCGCTGTCCGCCGACGGCTCCACCGTCTACGTGGGCGACAACTCCGGCCGGCTGATCGCCGTCGACACCGCCGACGGCCGCACCGCATGGTCACGGGACGTGGGCTTCCCGCTGCGCGGGTCGATCTCCGTCGCGGACGGCCTACTGGTGCCGTCCGGCGACGACGGCCATCTGATGGCGGTGCGCGACAACGGCGACAGCTCCGAGATCGCCTGGGAGCGCAAGGATCTGGCGCTGCGCGGGCGGCCGGTGCAGACCGCGGGCGGTACCGGTTACGCGGTGTCCACCCTCGGCGGGGCACTGACCCTGATCACCTTCGACACCGAAACCGGCGGGACCGTCGACTCCGACGAGCTGCCCGGGGCACAGGGAACCACGGAGAGCATCTCGGTGGGCGCGGAGGGCGAGGTCGTGGTGGCCTCCAAGATCGGCGAACTGTTCGTGTTCAAGCCGGAGGCGTAGCCGTCGCGCGGCGCGGGGCGACCACAGTGTTCAGGCAACCGGGGCCGGGGTCTCGCACAGGAAGACGGTCGGCGTGCGGCCGATCCGGGTGATGACCAGGGTGTGCGGCCGGGTGCCGCGCGGCTTCAACCGGCCGCGCAACGCATCGGGGTCGATATCCACGCCGCGCGTGAGGATTTCGAGCGGGCCGCAGTCCCGGCGGTGCAGTTCGGCGCGCAGCGGCTTCTCCTTGACATCCATTCGGTGCAGGATGCGGAAACCGCGCACGCCCTCGGGGACGCTGTCGCCGGTGAGATAGGCGATGCGCGGATCGAGTTGCCAGAGGCCGTGTTTCGCGGCGTAGTGGCGGACCAGGCCCGCGCGCACCACCGCGCCGTCGGGATCGACGATCCACTCCCCCGGCTCGCGCTCGGGTATGTCGTCGGGTGCCGCGTCGGTAAGGCTCCACGCGGTGCCGTTCGCGGACAGCACGGTGGCGCGCCGGGTCACCCCCGCCTCCGCCAGGCCCGCCGACCACAGGCACGCCTCGCGCACCGCGCCGTCGAGCGACATCACCTCGACCTCACCGGACCAGTCGAGCCGATCGAAATCCAGTCCGGGAGCGCACTTCACGACCAGCTCCCGACCCGCGTACGCCGCCAGCAGATCGGGTAGCGGCGGTTGCAGCTTCGCCGGATCGTGGGTGCGCCGCCCATCGGCCCGCCGCGCCGGGTCGGCGATCACCACCTCGGCGGCACTGCACGGCACCAGCGCATCGGCCTTGGCCAGCAACACGTTTCGCGGAACGGTGTCGCAGCTCGGGGAGAGACCGCGCGAAACCAGATCCAGGCGAACAGCATTCAGGTTCTGCGCCGCCATATCGAGGCGCACCGCGTCCAGGTCGCTGCCGATGACCGCCGGGCAGACGCGGGACAGCTCGACCAGTTCCGCGCCGATCGAGCAGGTGACGTCGTGGACGGTTCGTCCGGCCAGCCGTCGCGCCCGGTGCCGGGCCACCGCCGTCGGGGTCGCCTGCTGGAGGGCGTCGTCGGTGAGCAACCAGCGCTCGGCACCGTCCAGTTTGGCGGCGGCACGGCGGCGCAGGCGCACCGTTTCGACGAGCGCCGCCGCGCGGTCGCCGAAGTCGCGCCGCAGCCGCTCCAGATCGCGCAGCAGGGTCGCGGCGGTCAGCGGGAGCCGGTCGGCCTCGGCGAGCGCGGCCGCACCGGCCGCACTGCCGAGCTGGGCGACATCGTCGCGAGTGAAGACGTAGCCCACCGGCTACTTGGAGCCGCCGGGCTTCACGCCGGTGATCATGACGTTGTAGAAGAACTGCCGCGGCACCACGTGGCGCAGCACCTTCTCGTCCAGCTTGGACAGTCCCAGCCACGCCCGGTACTGCGCCATGCGGTAGCGCCAGGTCAGCTTCTCGGCGGGCACGGCGGCCTCGAAGGTGCGCACCGGCCAACCCCACAGGGCGGCGGCGAACTCCTCTGTCTTGGCCTGCACGTCCACCGCGCCCGCACGCCGGGCGATGCTCTCCAGATCGGTCGGATCGAAGGTGTGCAGATCGACCACGGCTTCCAGGGCGGCCGCGCGGGAGGACTCGTCCAGTTCCTCCTGCGGACGCCGCCAGTCCCGCAGGAACGGCAGCTTGGTCACCTCGGTGGTGAGCTTCCAGGTGACCTGGCCCAGCTTGCGGGCGTAGAGGTTGCCGATGGTGGTCGGCTCACCGGCGAAGACGAAACGACCGCCCGGCTTCAGCACGCGCAGGCACTCCTTGAGCGCCAGCTCCACATCCGGAATGTGGTGCAGCACCGCGTGACCCACCACCAGATCGAAGGTGTCGTCCTCGTACGGGATGGTCTCGGCGTCGGCGACCCGGCCGTCCACGTCCAGGCCGAGATTGCGGCCGTTGCGCGTCGCGACCTTCACCATGCCGGGCGACAGGTCGGTGACCGAACCGGACTTCGCGATCCCGGACTGCATCAGGTTCAGCAGGAAGAAACCGGTACCGCAGCCGAGCTCGAGCGCCCGGTCGTACGGCAGCGGAGCGTCCGGGACCACGGCGTCGAAACGGCCGCGCGCGTACTCGATGCAGCGCTCGTCGTAGGAGATGGACCACTTGTCGTCGTACGTCTCGGCTTCCCAGTCGTGATACAGCACCTGGGCGAGCTTGTTGTCGGTCAGCGCGGCCTGGACCTCGGCCTCGGTGGCGTGCGGGTTCGGCGCTGGATCGTCAGGACGAGCAGTCATGCAGGGCAGCCTAATGAATCACCAGGCGAGCCCGCTGATCGGCCCGGTCATCGGCCCACGAAGCGGGCCGCGTCCGGACCGGCCGCCAGATAGGAACGTGTTCCTATCTGCTGATCTTCGGTGTCGAACAGCTCCGCCCATTCCGCGCGGGCGCGATCGTGCCCGTGCGTACCCGCCTCGAAGACCCGCTTGGCGGCCGCGAGGGCCTTGGCCGGACCCGAGGTGAACCGCCGCGCCCAGCGCAGCGCGGCCTCGAACACATCGTCGGGGGCGACGACCTCGTCGACGAGGCCGAGCGACGCCGCCTCCTCCGAATCGACGAAACGGCCGGTGTAGACCAGGTCCTTGGCCGCCGCCGGGCCGATGAGCAGGCTCAGCCGCCGGATCCCCGCCAGCGGGATCAGCCCCGCCTTGATCTGCGGCAAGCCGATCTTCACATTGTCGCCGATGATCCGCCGATCCGCGCCCAGCGCCAATTCCAGCCCCGCCCCCAGCGCGTACCCGCTGATGGCGGCGACCGTCGGCTGCGGCAGCCGCGCCAGCGCGCCCAGCGCCCGCTGGAAGTCCGCGGCCATGGCCGTCGCCTGTGCGGCGGAGAGCCCGGCCAGTTCGGTCAGCTTGTCCCCCGCCGAGAACACCCGCTCATCGCCGTAGAGCACCACCGCCCGCACGCTCTCGTCCACCGCGAGCCCGTCCGCGGCACTCGCCACCTCCAGCGCGACCTGGAGATCGATCAGATTCATCGGCGGACGTGCGATCCGGATGACGGCGATCCCCTCCGCCACACCCCGGTCCACGGTTACGAATTCGGCCACAGCGGGCAAGCGTACTGCCGCGCGACGCCGTGCTCCATGCCGGATGCGGCGGTGCGGGTACTCCACGAACACCGCCCGGGGCCGCGCCGTCCCGCGCCG
>NZ_JASCXP010000365.1:0-7694 GCF_030010695.1 Nocardia sp. CC201C | reverse complement strand
GTGGCGCGCTGTTGCCTGGTGGCGCGCTGTTGCCTGGTGGCGCGCTGTTGCCCGGTGACCCGCTGTCGCCCGGTGACCCGCTACTGGCTGGTAACCCGCTGCCATCCGGTGACCTGATGTCGTCCGGTGAGGCGTTACCGCGCGGTGCTGCGCTGCCGTCCGGTGGCGCGCTGCCCCGCGCTCGCTCAGAGGCGCTCGAAGCCACGGATTCGCTCCCAGTCGGTGACGGCGGCGTCGAAGGCGTCGAGTTCGACCTGGGCCGCGTTGCGGTAGTGGCGGACCACGTCCGCGCCGAAGGCGGCGGTGGCGACCTTGCTGTCGCCGAAGAGCTGGGCGGCCTCGCGCAGGGTGCGCGGCACCCGGGGGCGCTGCGAGCGGTAGGCGTTGCCGTGGAACTCCGGTTCCAGGGGGAGGCGGCGTTCGATGCCGTGCAGACCGGCGGCGATGGTGGCCGCCACCGCGAGGTAGGGGTTCACGTCGGCGCCGGGGACGCGGTTCTCCACCCGCAGCGACGATCCGTGTCCCACCACGCGCAGCGCGCAGGTGCGGTTGTCCCGGCCCCAGGCCACCGCGGTGGGTGCGAAGCTGCCGGTCTGGAAGCGCTTGTAGGAGTTGATATTCGGGGCGAGCAGGTAGGTGAGTTCGCGCAGGCAGTCCAGCTGTCCGGCCAGGAAGTGCCGCATGAGCGCGGCTTCGCCGCCCTTGCCGTCACCGGCGAACACCGGCTCGCCCGACTCGGTGCGCAGGCTGATGTGGATGTGGCACGAACTGCCTTCGCGCTCATTGTATTTCGCCATGAAGGTGACGCTGCGCCCCTCCTGGGCGGCGATCTCCTTGGCCCCGGTCTTGTAGATGCTGTGGTTGTCGCAGGTCACCAGCGCCTCGTCGTAGCGGAAGGCGATCTCGTGCTGGCCCGGATTGCATTCGCCCTTGGCCGATTCCGGATACATGCCCGCCCCGGCCATCTCGTTGCGGATGCGCCGCAGCAGCGGTTCGACGCGGGCGGTGCCGAGCATGGAGTAGTCGACGTTGTACTGGTTGGCGGGCGTGAGTTCGCGGTAGCCGCCGCGCTGCGCCGCCTCGTAGCTGTCGTCGAACACCAGGAATTCCAGTTCGGTGCCGACGTAGGCGCGTAAACCGTGCTGCGCCAGCCGATCCAGCTGTGCCCGCAGCACCTGCCGAGGCGAGGCCGTCACCGGCTCGCTCGCGGGCTCCCCCCGGTCGCCGAGCCGTTCCACATCGCACAGCACCAGCGCGGTGCCCGGCCACCAGGGCACCAGGCGCAGGGTGTCGAGATCGGGCCGCAGCACGAAATCCCCGTAGCCGGTGTCCCAGGACGAGAGTGCGTAGCCGTCCACGGTCGTCATCTCCACGTCCACGGCCAGCAGGTAGTCGCACGCCTCGGTGGCGTGCTGGAGCACCTCCTCCACGAAGTAGCGTGCCGAACACCGCTTGCCCTGCAATCTGCCCTGCATATCGGTCATGGCGACCAACACCGTGTCCACCATGCCCGCCTCGACCCGCTGCACCAGATCCGCGACGGTGAGCATCCCGGTTCGCATCAAGACCCCTTTCGGCACCGACCTGCTCACGCTAGGCGACCGGTGGGCCGTCCGTGCGTCGATTCACGCCGCGGGTCGGAGTAGTTCTACGCAACGCGCCGAGGTAGTTCCGCCGAGCCGGGCGCGGTGCGGTGCGGCCTACGCTGCGACGCATGCCCACCGCACCGACCCCAGGAACCGCGCCCGTCGGGAAGGAGGCGCTCGTCGGGGCCCTCGCCGCCGTGGCGGCCGCACCCGTGGCCGCGGCGATCGTGGCGGTCCTGTACCGCTTCCCGATTCCGCTGACCGGCTATGCCGATGGGTTCGGCGGTGCGATTCCCGCGGCGCTGGGCAGCCTGTTCTACCTGGTGCTGGGCGGCGCGCCGGTGCTGGGCCTGTCGGGCGCGGTGGGCGGCGTCGCCGCCGCCCGGCTCGCCGGACCCGATATCCGGCGGGCGCGCCGCCTCACCCTGCTCCTCGCGGGTACGATCGCGCTGTTCGGTGCCATCGCGCTGGCGAGCCTCGAACTCTTCATCGGCGCTTGGTGATACGCGGGCCCTCGGTGAATGCGACAGTGCGAAAGTTTTTCGGTGGTCCGCCGGATCGGCGGAGATGCGCCGGATTCGACGCGGACCCCACCCGGCGGAGCCGTCGTACCGGTAGCGTTGCAGGTGATGTCGGTCGAGGATGTCCGGCGAGACGAGATGTGGTGTGCTGTGTGGAGTTTCGAGGTGTCGCCCAAGTTGTCCATCGGTGCGTCGGTTATGAGCGAACTGCTGGACCGGGCCGTGTCCGACGGTGTGGCGCTGCGGCTCGGCGTCGTCATCGAGCACAACGGAGCGGTGCTGCTACTGGAGCACGACGAGCATGTCGCGGGCCGCAGCCCGCTGAACCTACCCGGGACCACCGTGCGACCGGGGGAGCCGCTCGCGCTCGCCGTGGCCCGCGCGGTATTCGAGGAGACCGGTCTGACGGTTGTCGATGTGGTCCGCCACCTGGGCAGCTTCGACTACCTATCCAATGCCGGGACACCGGTGCGCCGGGAGCACTTCGCGGTCGAGGTGGCGAATATCGGGCCCGTCCGGTTGACCAACTACGTCGACCACCACTGGGTTCGGCTGGACGGCGACCTGCCCGTCACCCCGTCGATTCGCCGCATCCTCGCGAATTACCGATCCCACTCGGAAGCGTGAGACGGCCCGCCGCGGCTATACCTCGACCGTGACCGCGGCGGAATTCGTACCCGAACATGCCGACCTCGCGACCCTGCGCCGTGCCGCCCGCGACTGCCGGGGCTGCGAGCTGTACCACGACGCCACCCAGACGGTGTTCGGCGAGGGCCCGCCGGACGCGCGGGTGGTCATGATCGGCGAGCAGCCGGGCGACCGCGAGGATCTGGACGGGCATCCGTTCGTCGGCCCGTCCGGGCGGCTGCTGGACCGGGCGCTCGAGGAAGCCGGTCTGGACCGCGAGACGGTGTACCTCACCAATGCCGTCAAACACTTCAAGTTCACCGAACGCGGCAAGCGGCGCATCCATCAGCGCCCCGGCCGCACCGAGATCATGGCCTGCGCACCCTGGCTCACCGCCGAACTCGACGATATCCGCCCCGAGCTGGTGGTCTGGCTCGGGGCGGTGGCGGCCCAGGCGGTGCTGGGCTCGGACTTCCGGGTCACCCGGATGCGCGGGCACGTGGTGGCGGCGGACGACTACCGGGCCGTCGCCACGGTGCACCCCTCCGCGGTGCTGCGCGATCCGGATCGGGAGCGGGCGTACCGGGGATTCCTCGCGGACCTGCGGGTGGTCGCCCGGGAACTGCGGCCCTGAGAACTGCGGCCCCTGAGAACCGCGGCCCTGAGAACCGCGGCCCGGACCCGGGAGGTCGGCCGACGGTCGCGGCGCCGCGCGTGCGGTGTCGCAGGTGTGCGGCGTTTCCATCGGCGGCTCGCGGGTATCCGCAGCTGCGTGGGGCGGGATCCGCGGTAGGGGAGTGAGGTGCGGCGATGGTGACGGTGTTCCTGGTCGACGATCACGAGGTCGTACGCCTCGGAATTCGCGAACTCATCGAGGACACCGACGATCTCACCGTGGTCGGCGAGGCCGCGACCTGTGCCGAGGCCCGGCGCCGGGTGCCGCCGCTGCGGCCGGATGTGGCCGTGCTGGATGTGCGCCTGCCCGACGGCAGCGGGGTGCGGCTGTGCCGCGATCTGCTGGCCGCCGCGCCGCATATCCGCTGCCTCATGCTGACCTCGTTCGTGGACGAGGAGTCCATGGTGGGGGCCGTGCTCGCCGGGGCCAGTGGGTTCCTGGTCAAGGACATTCGCGGGCCGGAGCTGGTCGCGGCCGTGCGCGCGGTCGCCGCGGGACGGTCGCTGCTGGACGACCGCGCCACCGCGGTGCTCATGGGGAAGCTGCGCGAACAGCGCCGCCCCGCAGCTCAACACCAGCCCCCGGCCCTGCGGGTCGGTGGCGGGCAGCTGTCTGCTCCGGTCGGCGAACAGTTCGAGGGTTCCGCCGTCGAACCGCCATCGCCACGGCTGCGAATTGTGTACCGACGGTGCGCGCACCGCCAGATCCAGTGCGGCTGCCACCGTGTCCGGATTCGGCCGTTCAGCCAGCATCTATCGGTTTCCGCCCTTCCGTCCGCGTCGTATGGTGTCGAACCCGAGTGTGTTCGTCGGGGCGCGGTTCGACACCGAGCCGAAGATCCCGAGCATCCGGGACCTGCGGCTCGGGCCGGGCGGCGGATGCTCAGCTCAGGGCTCGGACCAGGCGGGTCGCGATGGGCACCGGAATGTCGTGGCGGGCGGCGGCGCGCAGCAGCGCACCGCCGATGGCGTCGAGTTCGAGCGGCCGCCCGGCCTCGGCGTCCCGCTGCATGGAGGATTTCGCCTGTGCGGGGAAGGTTTCGTAGCGGGCCAGTGCCGCGGCGGGGTCGGACGGCCCGCCGCAGGCCGCGCTGACCGCCGCCGTCTCCGCCACCAGGGCGGCCAGTTCGTCGCGATGCCGAGTGCGGATCTCGCCGATCGGCTCCGCGTAGTGGGTGGTCATGAGCGCCAGCGGTGCCAGGAACAGCAGTTTCGCCCACAGCGCCGCCGCCTCGTCGGCCAGTACCCGGGTGCTCACCCCGGCGGCGGTGAGCGCCCGGGCCAGGGCGTCGAGCCGATCGCGCGGTGCCGACGCACCGGTCAGGTCGATCTCGGTGAACGGGCTGCCGTGCTGGACGACTCCCGGTGCGGTGCGGGTGGATTCGACGCGGATGACCGCGGGGGCGACCCGGTCGGCGCCGTAGCGGGTACGCAGCAGCGCCGGATGCTCCACGCCGTTGAGCAGCGGGATCAGCAGGCCGTCGCCGAGCGCCGACGGCGCGATGCGGTCCAGGGCGGTGTCGAGGGCGGTGTGCTTGACGGTCACCAGGCAGGCGTCCACCGGTTCCCGAAGCTCGGTATCCGCCTCGATCGCGGCCGTGAAATCACCGAATTGCCCACTGCGAACCTGGATTCCGTCGGTGCGCAGGGTCTTCGTGGTGTCCTCGGAGGCCAGGCAGACCACCCGGTGTCCGGCCCGCGCGAGCAGTGCGGCCAGCAGTCCACCCACCCCGCCGGGACCCAGGACGGCCACGGTCGATGCGTGCTCGGTCATGATGCGATGCGATCCTTTCGTCGGTCGGCCCCGCTTCCGGTGGCCGCCTCGCACCGATCATCGCATCGCGGGGTGGTCGTCGCCGCAGTAGCGGGTGATGAACCGGTGCAGGATCTCCATCGGCTCGGTCACCGTCTCCCGATGCCCGAGCTCGGTCAGGTAGTCGGCCTCCGTCGGATCGAAATACCCTGCGTGACGGTAGGTCTCGATGCGCACCGCGAGTCCGTTGCCGTCGAGTTCGGGATGGAACTGGGTGGCGTACACATTGCTGCCCACCCGGACCATCTGCACCGGGCAGCCGGCCGAACCGGCCAGCAGCACCGCGCCCGGGGGTACCTCCTGGCAGGCTTCCTTGTGACCCACGAAGGCCCGGAATTCCGGCGCGATGGTGCTCAGCAGCGGATCCTCGCGGGCGGCGGCGGTGAGCACGATGGTCTGCGCCCCGGGCGGTTCGCCGTACCGTTCCTCGCTCACCTTGCCGCCGAGCACGTCGGCCAGCATGCTCAGCCCGTAGCAGGCGCCCAGGTACGGGAAGTCGCGGCGGGCGATCTCGGCGACGAGCAGCCGCAGCGGGGGTTCGAAGAGACGCTGGTAGTCGTACTTCAGATCCCAGGGCTTGCTCACATTGCTGGGGCCGCCGCCCACGATGACCGCGGAGAAGTCGTCGAGATCGAGTTCGGGGAAGTGCTGGTCCATCTGGATGCGCACCATCCGATCCGCGTCCAGCCGGGCGGCGCGCAGGATGGCCTGGTATTCGTCGTCGGCGGCCGATCGCTCGGGCCGTAGCTGCAACAGCAGGCAGGGCTTGGGCATGACTTCAGATTGTGACGGCAGCACCGGGTCCGCCGGGCCAGGACTACGGTGGATGTCGCTTGTGTACCGAATCCGCTGGAGGCGTCTTGCGCAACATCGCTCGTGTCCTGCTCCTGCTGCTGACCCTGGTGTGCGGTGCCGCATTCGTCCCGACGGTGGCGACGGCCGCTCCGGCCCTCGACGACACCACCTCCGGAAAGCTAGACGACCTGCTGCGGGTGCGGGCGGACGCGGGCGAGCGGAGCACCGGCGATATGCTGGAACTGCTGTCCCGCGAGTTCCTGGGCACCCCGTACCGGGCGAATATGCTCATCGGGTCCGCGGACCGGCCCGAAGAGTTGGTGATCGACTTCCGGGCGCTGGACTGCTTCACCTACCTCGACTACGTGACGGCGCTGAGCCGCTCCGCCGACCGGAATCAGTTCGTGGACAATCTGATCCGGACCCGCTACACCGACGGACAGGTGGATTTCGCGCACCGCAAGCACTTCTTCACCGACTGGGCGCACACCGAGCGCATCGCTGCCACGGATATCACCGCCTCGGTGAGTCCGGCGGCGGTGACGGTGGACAAGCGGCTCAACGCCAAGGCCGACGGCGGGACCTATCTGCCGGGCCTGCCGGTGGTCGAGCGCGCCGTCACCTACATTCCCCGTGACGTGGTGGACGACGGCGTGATCGCCGGGCTGCGTACCGGCGACTACATCGGCGCGTACGCCGACGCGGCGGGACTCGACGTCACCCATGTCGGCTTCTTCGTCATGACGCCGTCCGGACCGGTCTTCCGCAACGCCTCCTCGCTGCCGGAGCACGACGAGGTGATCGACTCGCCCTTCCTCGACTACGTCCGCACCACCCCGGGGATCGTGGTGCTGCGTCCGGTGTGACGCGAGGCGGTTCCGTCCGCACGGCGTGCCCGGTTATCCACGCATCGTGGGCGGCGACACCGAGCCTTGAGGTCGGACACCGAATCCCCTCGCGGCGGGGCACTCTCGATCGCGTCGGCCCGCGCCTGGTCATGACCGGCGGGTCAGTTCTCGGCGTCGGTGCGTTGTGCGTGATCGCGCTGGCACCGGAGCCGCCGTTGTTCTTCATCGGCTGGATCGCCGCCGGAGTCGTGATGGGCGTGGTGTCGTATTCACCGGCGTTCGCGGCCCTGAACCGGTGGTGGGGTGAGTGACGGGTCCGAGCGCTGCTGACCGTCACGCTCGCCGCGGGCCTGGCGAGTACCGTGTTCGCCCCGCTCACCGCGGCCGTCACCGGCCTGCTCGGGCTGGTTTCCGGGGCGGGGGCGCTGGCGGCCATGGCGTCGGCGCCGTGGGCGGGTATCGCCCTGGCGGCGTGGACGGGCAGTTATGCCGACGCGTTCGTGGTGCTCGGCGGTGTCGCTGCTCGCCGTCGGTACCGCTGTCGCGGGCGCGTACGCGTTGGAGCGCGGTGTACGGAACAGCGCGCGGGCATCGTCGGCCACCGGGAACCGTGCGCCGCGGCGGTGACACGCGGGCTCGCGGTTGTGTCCCACATCACAAACGGACTCTACTGTTTGTCTCATGGGTCTATCGCGCTCGCAGTGCACTCGATCGACCGTCTGCTCGATTCCGCTGCGCCGCACGGCGATTGCCGTTGCCGCCGGGCTGGCGCTGACCGTTCCGGGGGGTGTGGCGCGGGCGGAACCCGCGCTGCCCGCGGGACTGGCCG
>NZ_JASCXP010000364.1:0-7775 GCF_030010695.1 Nocardia sp. CC201C | reverse complement strand
GAACGCCCGCCACTCGGACCGCGTGAACCACAGCGTCGGGCTGCACCGGTCCTTGGAATCACGCAATGCGATCCGGCCGTCGTGGTACGCGACCTCGACACAATCACCGCCACCGTAACTGAAGCTGCTCTTGGCGAACTTCGGGCCGCGACGCTCCCCGCGAATCATATTGCCGTTCATGGCATTCATTCCTTCCCCCGGAGAGTCACTCCCCATGACCCTCGCGTACAACGCTGACGACACCCACACTGATATCCGAACCCCCAGCTGCGCAACTGATTTCGTCCGGACCTGCGCGCTGATACACCGAAACGCTCATGAACGCAAGCTTACGGCCACCCACCGACAAGATACGGGGTCGTACGGACCCCGGCGGCACGGCGCATCGGCAGGTCGGAAAATCGTTGTACCGCCGCGCAGTCGCATTGCTATCGTGGTTCTCGACATGTTCCTCCGACGACAAGGGAAAGGCGGCACCGTGACGGAGCCGACACCGCGTAGCATCGCGCGCGCCCTCACCTCCCCCCCGAGCCTCCGCGTGGGCGTCCGGAGCGTTCCCTAGATCTCACCGAGATCACCGCGAGGGTCGCTCCAGGGCACGCCGCCGGAGCGGCCCTTTTTCGTATCCCCTTCCCTCGTAGCCCAATTGGCAGGAGGCACCGGATTCAGAATCCGGACAGTGTGAGTTCGAATCCCACCGAGGGAACCCATTCTTCTCGCCCCGCGCAGCTCAGCGCGGAGTGGATGTCAACGGCGACATCCGCGCGGGGCCACGTGTCCGTAGCTCAGCCGGACAGAGCGCCTGCCTACGAAGCAGGAGGCCGGAGGTTCGAATCCTCCCGGGCACACGACTCAGGCCGACCGCTTCGCCTCGTGGTACGCGCAGGGGATGTTGACGTCGAAGTGCAGCCAGTCGAACAGTGGGTAGCCAGCGTCGAATTCGCGCATCGGCACCGCCTCGCGAGTGGCCTCGAGGCTCAGTCCGTCGGCTACCGCCTTGCCGACCTTGTCCACCAGCGCCTCGGTGTATTCGACGAAGAAGCGCATGCCCTCCTTGTCCGTGACCCGCCCATGCCCCGGCACGATCCGCGTTCCCTCCGGAATCCAGTCGAGGATCCGGCGCAGCGCCTGCGCGGGGGTCTTGGCAACGCCGTCCAGCAACCATGGGATGGCGGGCTTTTCGCTGATGAACGCATTACCCGCCCAGAGGACCCGTGCCTGCGGGTCGTGATACCACAGGTCGCCGGGGGTCTGCCCCTGCCCTAGGTCGAGCACATCGACGAACTTTCCGCCGCCGAGCCGCACCGAGAGCTTCCCATCCGACGGAATCAGCAGATCCGCGGGACGGTACCGCACATCCTCGATCCCCTTGCCCAGGTCGAACCAGCCGATCTGGGCTTGTTTGCGCGGTTCGATTCCGGTCTGTTCGATTGCTCGGAAAGCGTTCTCGTGCTGGATGATTCGTGCCTGCTCGGGCATCAGATAGTTGCCGAAGAAGTGATCGCCGTGATCGGAGGTGATACCGACGTAGCGGATCGGCAGCTCCGTGGACGCGGAAACCAGGTCCAGCACCTGCCGGGCGAGCCCGGGGGTCATCATGGATTCGATCACGAGAACCGCTTCGGTGCCGACGACGAATCCGCCGGAGGTGGCCTGCGGGATTCCGCGCGTGGTCTCGTCGTCGGCGGTGTCCGAAACGACCGCGTAGGCGCCCGCACCCAGATCCTGGGCACTCAGGCGCACGGAATCCGCGTCCCAGATCGGCACCGGCCACGGGACACTTCTGTCGACTGTATAGCTGGTCATCGCTCTCATCCTCTCAACATGAAGGAGTGGCAAACAGATAGTTACCTGACTAGTCAGAGAGTGACTGTACATATTCTGACTAATACGAACAAGTGATATGCTTCACACCCATGGACCCGAGTGACCTGCTGGACGACCCCCGAATCACCCTCATGGGCCTGTTCGTCGAGGCATACGGCGAGGTCATGCGCGAGGTCGCAGCCCAGGAACGCGACCACGGGCTCGCGGTCGCCGAGTTCGACGTCCTGCTCCGGCTCAGCCGATCACCCGGTCGCCGGTTGCGCATCTCCGACCTCTGCCTCCAGACGGGCTTGACCTCGGGTGGCATGACACGCCTGGTCGACCGCCTGGCCGCCCGCGAGTTCGTCGAACGCGGCGTCGACCCCGCGGATCGGCGCGTCGTCCTGGCCAGACTGACCGAGGCGGGCACGACCAAGGTCGCCGAGGTCCTGCCCGGCCACCTCGACATCCTCGAGCGCACCCTGACCCGGCCGCTGCCCGACGCGGACCGCGACGCGCTGGCGGCAGCACTCCGCAAGATCCGCGACAACGCGGTGCGAACCCGCAGCGCCACCGCCTGACACCACACCGTCGGCCATCCTTCGGCAAACAGCGACGCACACAGCCGCGATTCAGTGAGACGGTTTTGCCCGCATCACCATCCCGGACATACGGCCGGACGATGCGCCGCGGAACTGGGTCACACGGCGGCGCGATGGGGTGCGTCGACCACGGCGCGGGCGCGATCCAGAATCGCGGCGGGGTCGAAGGTGTCGGCGATCCAGGATTCGGAGGCGACGCCGACGCGGCCCCGCCAGGTGCGCATGATGTCGGTGTGCACCGGCCAGCGCACGAAGCGGCGCATGTCGGCCCGCGACTCCCACACCGAGATGGATCCGCCGCGCAGTTCGGCGGGCCTGCCCCACAGCCACAGCCCCACCGCACCCTGCATCACCGGCCAGGTGCGTCCCAGTTCCACGCCGATCTCGTAGACCTGCCGGACATCCTCCTCGGACGTGGCCAGGAAATCCGTCACGGCCACGAAGACCGCACCCGGAACATCGTGGCGCGGGCCGGGTTTCCACGGCATGAGCACGCCGCCATCCGCCAATGTCTCGTTCATGACCACCTCGGGTTCTCGTCGGCCGCACCGATTCGGTAAGCGATGACATACAGTAGGCATATGCTTACGAACTCCGCAAGGCGGCCCGCCCACCCCTCGGCCGCGCGGCGGATCGCCAGGTAGGCACGAATTGTCATGAGGGCAGGGCGGAAAGACTCTAGACAATGTCGAGCATACGCATTATCGGCAACCGAAAGGTATTCAATACCTTCGGGTATCCATTTGCGCGAGCCAGCAAACAATCGTCGATCTCAGCAATCCTCGTGCGGTTCCGGCACATTGCTGGCGAACAGTGTGTAACGTCGCCAGCGCTCGAATGTCTCACGGGAAAAATGCGGTGGCACGGTGCTCGGAATCGACGGTTGTCTGCAATCGATCATGGATATTCCCGGTGCGCGCTGCGCCACGCTCGTGGACGGGGCGAGCGGGTTGGCGATAGCGGCGGCGGGACAGCACGAACTGGTCGATCAGCACGAGGACGCTGCTGCCACAACGGATGTGGTGCGATCGGTGCTCGCCTGTCCGGCGCTGGCCAGCGGCCGCGACGGCGACGACATCAGCGAGATCGTCGTATTCGGCACGCACGGATTCCACCTGCTTAATTTGGTGGACGGCGACTTCGACGGCCGGCTGTTCGTACACGTTCTCATCGACGAAACCACCGGCAATCTCGCCATGGCGCGCTTCCAGCTACGGGGAATTCTGGCGGAATTGGCCGAGGGTGGTCATGAGCGTTGATCTCGCCGCGGAATTGCGTCGGCTGGAAGTGGAAAAGGATACCGGCATACTGCGAGCGGGCGACGGCATATTCCATCTGGTGGGCGGCGCGATCGCCTTCGCCGACTGCCGCCGGACCACCGGCATGGACCGGCTCGTGGTGGAGGCCGGGGTGGTCAGTGCCGACGAATGGCGACGGGCCGAGATCGGCGACCCGGGGCCGATCCTGGAACGACCGCGACTGGAGGCGCTGGCACTGCTGTCGGTCTTCGACGCCGCCTACTTCCTCCTGGAATCCGCCAGCACCGTGGACTTCCGGCCCGCACCGCCGCACTGGCTGGCGCCGGTATGCCGGATCGCGCCCCGCATCCTGGTGAACGAGTGCGCCCGGCGCGCGAACCGCGAATCCGGTCCGTGGACACCGGATCTGGTGGATCGGGTACCCGTGGTGCCTGCCCGGCACATCCGGCAGCGGCGGGTGGTGCTCACCAGCGGCGCGGCCGAGGTGCTCGCCGCCGCGGACGCCCGCCGCACTGTCACCGCCATCGCCCGCGAACTCGGCCGCACCACCTACGGATGCCTCGCGGCCGTCCGCGATCTCAGCGCCGTCGGCCTCATCGAACCGCCCGCCGCCCCGGTTCGAGCCCCACTCGTCATGGCCGAGTCGATGGTGGCCGAACCCGCGATCGGCGGCCCCACACCACCGTTGCGCCGCCGGGTCCGACAGACGCCCGTGATCTCCGTACCCGATCGCTGGGAGCCGGTCGACCGCGATGTGCTCATTCGGCTGCGGGCGGCGTTGGAGGAGCTTGCGTGACCCCGCGGAAAAGACTGCTCGGCGATCTCATGGGAAGGCTGACCAAGGTGGCGATGACCGGACCCGAACCCGATCCGGCGGTACTGGAGGAGTTGAAGGCGCTGCGCGCCCGCGTGCCCCGGCTGACCGGCACGTTGGTGGCGTCCGCGGACGGGCTACTGGTCGCACACGATCTACCGCCGCATATCGAACCCGCGAGCATGGCGGCCATGTCCGCCGCACATCTGTCGCTGTCGCACCGCCTCGCCACCACCGCGCACGGTGGCGGCTTCCACGAGGTGGTGGTCAACGGCACCGACGGGTCCGTCGTCATCTACGCGGCGGGCTGGACCTCGTTGACCGTGCTGGCCGGTCCCGAGGTGAATATCGGCCGCCTCCACCTGGAGTCGCGCCCGGTGGCCCGTGCCATCTCCGACCATCTGTCGCCGACCACGGGCCAACACCGCAAAGACCAGCGCAAGAAAACAGTGGGAAAGGAATGAACTATGTCCAATCTGGATATCGCGCTCAAGGACATGATGGTCATCGACGGCGCGGTCGGCGCGGCCGTGGTCGACTACAACAGCGGTATGGCCCTCGGCATGCTCGGCAGCTCGAAGGCACTGGACCTGCAGGTCGCCGCCGCGGGCAATACCGAGGTGGTGCGGGCCAAGATGCGCACCATCGAACAGCTGGGGCTCAATGAGGACATCGAGGACATCCTCATCACCCTCTCCGGCCAGTACCACATCATCCGGCCCATGACCGGCCGAAAATCCAAGGGCCTGTTCCTGTATCTGGCGCTGGACAAGAACCGGGCCAACCTGGCCATGGCCCGCCATCGCCTCAAGGGCATCGAGGAAGACCTCGAGGTGTGACCCTCACTCCGCGCCGGAGGGCTCCGAATCCGCCTCTCCCCCACCACGAATGGTGTAGAGCAGTCCGTCCAGCTCATCGGGCTTGATCAGGACGTCGCGGGCCTTGGAGCCCTCGCTGGGGCCGACCACCCCGCGGGTCTCCATGAGGTCCATGAGTCGACCCGCCTTGGCGAAACCGACGCGGAGTTTGCGCTGCAACATCGACGTGGAGCCGAACTGACTGGTGACCACCAGTTCGATGGCCTGCAACAACAGGTCGAGGTCGTCGCCGATATCCGGATCGACGTCCTTCTTCTCACCCGATTTACCGGCGGTGACACCCTCCTGGTACTCGGGTTCCTTTTGCTCCTTGGTGAATTCGACGACGCCGTGGATCTCCTCGTCGGAGATGAACGCACCCTGCAGACGGGTGGGCTTGTTCGCGCCCATGGGCAGGAACAGGCCGTCACCCATGCCGATGAGCTTCTCCGCGCCCGGCTGATCGAGAATGACGCGCGAATCCGTCAACGACGACGTGGCGAAGGCCAGCCGGGACGGCACATTGGTCTTGATCAGGCCCGTGACCACGTCCACCGACGGCCGCTGGGTCGCCAACACCAGGTGAATCCCGGCGGCGCGGGCCTTCTGGGTGATGCGGACGATGGCGTCCTCGACATCGCGGGGAGCGGTCATCATCAGGTCGGCGAGCTCGTCGACGATGGCGAGGATGTACGGGTACGGGCGGTACACCCGCTCGCTGCCCAGCGGGGCGGTGATCTGCCCCGACTTGACCTTGCGGTTGAAGTCGTCGATGTGGCGGACCTTGTTGGCCTGCATGTCCTGATAGCGCTGCTCCATCTCCTCCACCAGCCAGGCCAGCGCCGCCGCGGCCTTCTTGGGCTGGGTGATGATGGGCGTGATCAGATGCGGAATGCCCTCGTAGGGCGTGAGTTCCACCATCTTCGGGTCGATGAGGATCATGCGCACCTCATCGGGGGTGGCGCGCTGCAACAGCGACACCAGCATCGAGTTGACGAAGCTGGACTTACCGGAGCCGGTGGAACCGGCCACCAGCAGATGCGGCATCTTGGCCAGATTCGCCGAGACGAACTCGCCCTCGATGTTCTTGCCCAGGCCGATCACCAGCGGATGATGGTCGTTGCGGGTGGAGGGGGCCTTCAGCACGTCCGCGAGCCGGACCAGTTCACGGTCGGAGTTGGGCACCTCGATACCCACTGCCGACTTGCCGGGGATGGGCGCGAGCAGGCGCACGTTCTCGGTGGCGACCGCGTAGGCGATATTGCGGGCCAGCGCGGTGATCTTCTCGACCTTGACGCCGGGACCCAGCTCCACCTCGTAGCGGGTGACCGTCGGGCCGCGCACGAAACCCGTGACTGCGGCGTCGATCTTGAACTGCACCAACACCTCCGTGATCGCCTCGATCATGGATTCGTTGGCGGCACTGCGCTTCTTGGGCGGATCACCGTCGGTGAGCAGGGTCATGGGCGGCAGCTGGTAGTCGCCCTCGACCTCGCGGTCGGTGACGAACTCCAACTGCTCGGCCCGCTGCGGCGGCGGGGTCTGATCGACCACCTTGGGAGCCTTGCGCGCCTTGGGTTTCGGCGGCTCGGGCGGGGCGATGTCCTTGGCGTCCTGCAACGGGGGTTCGCCGATGACCTCGGTGACCGCGTCGGAGCCGCCGAATTCGTCGGTCGGATAGTTGTCCGACGGGGACTTGCCGCGGCGGCGCTTGGCCTTCTGGTGGATCGGGAAGCCGTCGGCGTCGTAGTCGGCCGGATCGTAGAGACCGAATTCGCCGGGCTCGCGGTCGTATTCGTCGCCGCCGCTGCCGGTGCCGAACAGTTCGCGCATCCGCTCGGGAATCTCGCGCACCGTGGTGCCGGTCAGCAGCAGCACACCGAACAGGATGGCGAGCATGAGCAGCGGGACGGCCAGGAAGGCGCTGAGCCCGTCGCTGAGCGGACCGCCGACCACATAGCCCACGAAACCCGCACCGTGGGAACGGCCGTCGATATCGGACGGGGAATCGGAGGCCAGATGCCACAGGCCGAGCACCGGGAGGCCGACCAGCAGGCCGCCGAGCACCAGGCGGGGGCGGGCCTCCGGATGCGGTTCGGTGCGCATCAGGATCACCGCGATCACCGAGGCCACGAAAGGCAGTGCGGCCGAGGCGGATCCGGCGACCCAACGGATGGCGGTGTCGACCCCGCGTCCGACCGGCCCGCCCGCCGACAGCCAGACCGCGGCGGCGATGACGAACGCGAAGGCGACCAGGGCCAGGGCGATGCCGTCGCGGCGGTGGCCGTGTTCGATCTCACCGGCCCGGCCGAGTGCCCGGGTGGTGGCGCCGAGGCCGCGCGCCAGCATGTTCCAGCCGCCGCTCACCCCGCGGGTGAACACCGCCAGCGGAGCGGTGTTGGAGCGGGCGCGGGCCGGGCGGCGGGCCCGGGAACGC
>NZ_JASCXP010000363.1:0-7786 GCF_030010695.1 Nocardia sp. CC201C | reverse complement strand
GCGGCCCCTGGGGCGCGGGGTGGGCAAGCGCAGCCCCCTCCGACGCCGCGCTGCCTCCCGGACCCGGGAACGCTTGCGGCGCAAACCAAAGCACTGCTGTCAGCCAGCGGAACCGATCGACTACCAGCGGAGCCTACGGACCCGTAGGCTCCGCTGGTATGTTCAGCCGACCACGACTGCACACCGACCGACGAGGAGCTGCGGCGCGTTGACGATCCTGGGTATCGGACTGGACCTGGTGACGATCTCGGAGTTCTCCGAGCAGTTGAAACGCACCGGAACCACCATGTTGCGGGAAAGCTTCACCGCGGGGGAGCGCCGTTACTGCGAGAGCAAGTCCACCGATTCGGCCCGCAGCTACGCGGCCCGCTGGGCGGCGAAGGAAGCGGTGCTCAAGGCGTGGGCCTCCTCGCGTTTCGCGCGCAGCCCGCAGGTCGGCGACAACCCGTACCCGCTCATCGAGGTGGTCAACGACGCCTGGGGCCGCCCCAGCATCCGATTGCACGGCCTCGCCGCGGAATTCCTGCCGCGCGTGCGAATCCACCTGTCGCTCACCCATGACGGCGACACCGCGGCGGCCATGGTGGTGTTGGAGGATCCGGGCGAGCTGGCTGATCTCATCGGCACGTAATTCTGATCGGCACGTAGTCCGCCGGACACGTATTCGCAGCGCGCCATGTGTGTACGCCCGCGCGCATCCTCTGCCGAGCCGCCGATGCGCGCAGGGCAGAGCCGCCGCATGCGGCTAGCTCCCCGCGCCCTTCTGCCCGCCCGTGCGCGATTCCTTCTCGGCGATCAGCAGATACGCCACCATGAGCCGCTTCAGCTCCGCCACCGCCGCATCGTGGCTGAGCCCGTCCTGCACCGAGAAGTTCAGCATCGAGTACACGACGTGCACCAGCACCTGCGCCATCATGGACCGGCGGGCGCGGGGGGTGCGCGGCATCAGCGGCCGCAGCATCTGCGCCACCACCTCCGCGAACTCCTTCTCGTGAATCGCGCCGGTGGCGCGGGTGGACGGCGTGGACTGCATGGCCAGCCACACCTCGCGCCGGGACGGGTCGGTCATCCACAGCTGCGCCATGTGGTCCACGAAGCTGTTCATATAGCGCAGCCAGTCCATGGACGGCACTTCGCCGTGGAAGTTGGCGAGCTCCTGCGAAACCGCCACCAGGTCTTGGCGATTGAGTTCGCAGACGATCACGTACTTGTTGGCGAAGAACTGGTAGAGCGTGCCGATGGGCACTTCCGCGCGGGCCGCCACCTCTTCACAGGTGAAGGATTCGAAGCCGACCTCGACGAGCAGTTCCCTGGACGATTGGAGCAGTGCGTCGAATTTCCGTTTGCTCCGTTCCTGCGTCGGGCGGCGGCGGGGCATCAACTCTTGCGGGTCGTCCTGCAACTCCAACGCAGGGTCGGGCCTCGGCGTTGCCCTCGCTCCCGTGCGCGTTTCCACGTTCAACAGGCTACTGGTAGCGACACGCTGATGACACGCGGCGGTGTCCTGCGTGTTTTCCGAAGGCCCATCGGTTATGACCAATCCGCGCCGAGTGTGGCGTCGAACACTCATTGCAGCTGCTTATAGCGGCTGGACTCCAACGCGCTAGGCGGAAGGCTGAATCTGTGGTTGTTCCTGCGGTAGTTCGATCAGCGGTGACCATCGGTGTCTCCACCGAACGCGGCACCGTCCATGCTGTGGCGCTCGCGGACGACGGCGACAAGCTGCCCGAGCGAGTGCTGCTGCACCTCACCGGAAGGGTCGGCGGCGAGACCAAGGCGGACCTCGCCGCGGCTGTCGAGGCGGTCATGGATGCCGTCGCCGACAAGATCGGTCCCGATCGCGACGTCGTGGGGGCCGCGGTCGCCTACCGCGATGCCGCCGAGCGGCGCGCGATCGTCACCAGGCTGGCCTCCGGGCGCTGGCACGAGGCGTCGCTGGTCTCGGCCAAGTCCTCGCATCTCGCGGCCGCGCGGGCCATGACCTGGGTGGACGAATTCGAGGATCTCGCCATCTGCGAGGTCGTGCCCGGCTTCCAGGCGTTCTCGCTCATCGACGGGGATCGCACCCGGGTGCTGGCGGCGGTGTCGCTCAGTGGCGGCGCGGCCACCGAGGAGACCATGCGAGCCGCCGTGACCGCGGCCTGGGATCAGTTCGACGCGGCCGGGGTGCGTCCCGACGCTGTGGTGCTGATCGGTTCGGCCGCAAGCGAACCCACCGTGGTGGCGGCGCTGGAGGCCGGATTCGGGGCGCCCATCATCCCGTGCGCGGTGGCGGCGCAGGCCCCGGCCATCGGCGCGGCACTGGCCGCGCTGCCGGAGGTCGAGTACGCGGGCGAGGCGGCCGAGCGGATGAAGCGGACCCGCGGCACCGCGGCGCTGTTCGCGGCGGCCAGTGTGCTCGCGGGCGGTCTGGTGGCGGGCGGGGTGTACTCGGCCAGCGGCAGTTCGCGCACGGTGCCCGAACCCATGCTCACCGACGCCCGGATCAATGCGGACGGTGGTCACCGCGGCCCGCATCCGGCCATCGCCGATTCCGGTTCGGCGGTCGGTTCGTCCAATGAGACGCACTGGGAACCCGCGGTCGTCGAACCCTCGGAGGCAGGTGCGGTGCTGGAGGAGGAGTCCGCGGCCGAGCCGACCGTGGTGACGCTGGATCCCGGTACCTCCGGCTGGGGTCCGGTGGACTCCGAGCCGCTCGGTCTCATGGGTCCCAAACCGCTGCTCGACGCTCCCGCGGAGCGCGAGACCGGCGTGGGCCAGCAGTCCATCATCCCCGCACCGACCAACCCGGTCGGCGCGCCGGACGGCTTCGGTCTGTTCCCGGGCGAGTCCGCTCCGCCGCCGCTGGGCACGCCCGAATTCCAGAGCTGGTGGGACAGTCACTGGGCGATGATGCTGAAGTGGGCGGTGCAGCTGTTGCCGCGCGTATAGCGCTGTAGCACAGCGGAACCCGCGCGAAGGTCCGGCCAACCGACGGATGGCCGGACCTTCGTCGTGCTCAGACCGCCAGGTCGCGACGGAGTTTGGCCACGTGCCCGGTGGCGCGCACGTTGTACTGGGCGGCCTCGATCTTGCCGTGCTCGTCCACCAGGAAGGTGGAGCGGATCACGCCGGTGACCTTCTTGCCGTACATCGTCTTCTCGCCGAAGGCGCCCCACGCGGTGAGCACCTCCTTGTCCGGGTCGGACAGCAGCGCGAAGGTGAGCTGCTCGTTGTCGCGGAACTTGGCCAGTTTGGCGGGTTTGTCGGGGGAGATGCCGACCACCTCGATGCCCGCGCCGTTCAGTTCGGCCAGGTTGTCGCGGAAGTCGCAGGCCTCCTTGGTGCAGCCGGGGGTGCTCGCCGCCGGGTAGAAGTACACGATCACCTTGCGGCCCTTGAAGTCGGACAGGGATACCGGATTCCCGTCCGCGTCGGGCAGGGTGAAGGCGGGGGCGGTGTCGCCGGGACTGAGGCGGTGATTCTCGGTCATGCCAGCACGCTAGCCGATCCGGCACCGGGCTATACACTCGCTGGCAGGCCGGCGCACATCGGGTTTGCCCTACTCACCACGGCGGATGTGGCGATGGGCGGCCGGCTGGCGGACGACGATCGCGCCGCCCAACGGGAGCGGCCTGAGACAGGAGTGTGACGTGGCGAGGGATACCGAGGACATTCAGCGCGAGATCGAGGCCGCGCGGCACCGGCTCGCGAACACCCTCGACGAGCTGGCGGTGCGTGCCGATCCCCAGCGGCTGGCCGACAACACCAAGCAGGCGTTCGTGGCGAAGGTGAACGAGCCCAAGATCAAGTACAGCCTCATCGGGGCCGGGCTGCTGTTCCTCCTGCTGCTGTTGGTGAAGATCTTCCGGGACTGAGAGCGGTCCCGCCGCCGATCCGGGTCACCGGTACGGGCGAGTATGCGGAGAAATGCCGAACCCCCGGTGCGATCGAGGCACCGGGGGTTTCTGTCTGAGTGCGACGGCGTCGCGAATCAGACCGTGGGGCAGGCGAAGCCGTCGCCGTCGGGGTCGAGGTGCGGGCCGTATCCGGGCTCGCCGCGGAAGAGGGGTGCGTGCCCGGCGGCGCGGGCGTCATCGCAGTTGCGGTAGGAACCGCCGGCCGAGCCGGTCTGCGACAGCTGGGCCGAGCCGACCGCGGCCGAGCCGGTGTCGATGGTGGACGAGCCGGTGCCCGAGGATCCGGCGGGAACCTGGGCGACGGCCGCCGCGGCGGGGGCGAGAGTCGTCAGACCCGCGACGCTGGCGGTGACGAGGAGCCTGCGAACGTTCATGTATTCCTCTGTGTTTTCGTGCGTTTTTGTGCGCGATGGACGGGGCGGACCGGCTCGACGCGGGCGCCACCGCTGCCGGGAACGGCACGGTGGCCGGTCCGGTCCGCCGTCCACCATCACAACGGACCGTTGCATTGTCAACCGGTTGCGCTATTCATCCAGGCAGAAGCATTGCATGCAGGCCCGTTTCGCCGCGTTTCACTCTCCGAGGCGGTGCCCCGTGCGGTGCTCCGCGGGAATCTGGCCCATTCGCCCGGCTTGGAAATCCTCGATGGCGTCGATGATTTCCTGTCGGCTGTTCATGACGAACGGTCCGTACTGTACGACCGGTTCCCGGATGGGTCGACCGCCCAGCAGCAGCACTTCCATATCGCCGGTGCGCGTTTCTTGTTTCGCGTCGGCGGTCACGGTGAGCGAATCGCCGTGCCCGAGCACCGCCAACTGGCCCGCCGTCACCGGCCGGCCGCCGACCGCGCCACTGCCGGAGACCGCGTAGACCATGGCGGTGAAGTCGCGTGGCCAGGGCGTTTCCAGCCGCCCGCCCGGCGTGATGGAGGCGTGTGCGTAGGCGATGGGCGTATGGGTCGACCCCGGTCCGGAGAATCCGCCGATATCCCCGGCGATGATCCGCACCAGCGCCCCGCCGTCGTGCGAGCTGACCAGGGTCAGTTCGCTCGCGCGCAGATCCTGGTAGCGCGGCGCGGCCATCTTGTTGTCGCGCGGCAGGTTCACCCACAGCTGGAAGCCGTGCATCCGGCCGCCGTGTGTCACCAGTTCCTCGGCGGGCAGCTCGTCGTGCAGGATGCCGGACCCGGCCGTCATCCACTGCGTATCGCCCTCGCCGATGACGCCTCCGCCGCCGTGCGAGTCGTGGTGGACCATGCTGCCGTCGAGCACGTAGGTGACGGTCTCGAAACCGCGATGCGGATGCCAGGGCGCGCCCTTGGCCTCGTGCGGTTCGTAGGTGACCGGGCCCATCTCGTCGAGCAGGATGAACGGGTCGGCGGTGCGCAGGTCCACGCTGGGGAAGGGGCGCCGCACCTCGAAGCCCGCGCCCTCGCGCTGGCTGTGGGCGGTGACCAGGGTGCGGACGGCACGCTCGCGTCCGGTGGCGGCGTCGGGGCGCGGGAGCCGCGGCAGCACCAGGATGTTGTCGACGGTGATGGCGGGCATGGAAACCTCCTGTGGGCCTGTTGGTGTCCATGTCAACCATTAGCGGCTAAGATCTATTCCATGGTGCGTTGGCTGAATGACGAGGAGCAGCAGACCTGGCAGTCCTATATCCGGATGCGCCAGCGTCTCGACGCCGCCATCGCGGCCGGGCTGGCGGCCGACGGGCTCTCACCCTCGGACTACGAGATCCTGGTCGCGCTGTCGGCACACGGCGGAGAGCTGCGCGCCAAGGATCTGGGTGCGGAGATCTGCTGGGACAAGAGCCGCCTGTCCAAACACCTCGCCCGGATGGACGGGCGCGGCCTGGTGTCCCGGTGCCCGGCCACCGATGACGCGCGGGGGCGCGAGGTGCGGCTGACCGATGCGGGTCGCGCCGCCCTGGAACACGCCGCGCCGAATCATGTGGAACTGGTCCGGCGGGCCTTCATCGACCATATGACCGACGCCGAGGCGGCGGCGCTGCGCTCGCTGGGGGAGAAGGTGGCGGAGGCGGTCGAGCGCGAGGGTGCGCTCGACTAGCGTTGCGGGAGCCGTACCGAGCCCGCGGTGGATCGCGGTGGTCGTCTCCGGTCGTGCGGCGCTATTCCGCTGTGGTGGCGGGGGTCTCGCTTCGGTCCCGCGCGAACTGCGCCCGCTTCCAATCGCCGAACGGTTCGTCGCGCTCCCGGACCGCCTCGCGGAATCCCGCTGTCATGGAGCGCATCTGGAAGGCGTACCCCTCGCGCGTATGCCGCGAGACACCGTCGAACACCGTGCTGACCATGCCCGAGTTGGCTACGCCCTGATTGAGCAGCGCGCTGTTGAGCGCCAGCTTGGCCATGATGAGCTGGTTGATCGGCACCAGCGAGATCCGGCGCAGCAGTTCTTCGGTGCGCTCGTCGAGCCGCTCGGCGGGCGGTGCTTCGATGGCCAGCCCCCATTCGGCGGCCTGCTTGCCGCTGAGGCTGTCGCCGGTGAACAGCAGTCGCTTGGCGCGCTGATCGCCCACCCGATGCGCCCACATGCCCGCGGCCGGAATGCCCCAGGTGCGGGTGGGGGGATAGCCGAAGCGGGCGTCCTCGGCGCAGACGATCTGATCGGCGAACAGTGCGATATCGGTTCCGCCCGCGATGGCGAATCCGTGCACCTTGGCCACGGTGGGTTTGTTGGCGTACAGCAGGCTGGCGAAGCCGCGGTTGAACCGCGACATCATCTGATAGTCGACCATGGGGTCCCAGGTGCCGCGGGGGTCGTGGTTGCGCGCCTGGACCACCGGGTCGAGCACGCTGCCGTCGGCCGTCCCGCCTGCCGGTCCGAAGCCGCCGCTGCCCGCGCCCTCGGCGAAGATGGACAGGTCGTAGCCGCCGCAGAAGCCCTTGCCGCGGCCGCTCACCACGATCACGTGCACCCGCGGATCGAGATCGGCCTGCTCGACCGCGGCGGCCAGTTCGATCGGGGTGTCGGAGGTGATGGCATTGCCGTGCTCGGGCCGGTTGAAGGTGATGCGGGCGATGCGGCCGGTCACTTCGTAGGTGAGGGTGCGCGCGGTGTAGGAGTTCACCGGTTCGGGCCGATCCGCGAACAGCGAATCCGCGCCGCCGGTCAGGTCGTCGCGCCAGGCCGCGGGGCGGGTACCGGCATGGTTCTCGTCATCGGGGGACACCCAAGCAGTGAACGCCAGTTCATTTCTTGATGTCAAGAGTCGACATGATTCCGGCACCGCGTTCGTACGGCCGGGGGCGGATCAGTGTTCGCCGGTGACCCACGGTTTCACCGGCGGCTTCACCCAGGTGATCTTTTCGTCGGCATGGCTGCGCCGGGCCGCGGGGTGGTCCGGATGCCGCGCCGCCCACGCATCCTTCGCGTCCAGCAGTCGCGCCACCACCTGCCATGTCTCCTCGCTGCCGGGCGGATTCACCCCCGCCTCCCGCGCCAG
This sequence comes from Nocardia sp. CC201C, assembly GCF_030010695.1. Taxonomy (NCBI): domain Bacteria; kingdom Bacillati; phylum Actinomycetota; class Actinomycetes; order Mycobacteriales; family Nocardiaceae; genus Nocardia; species Nocardia sp. CC201C. Next base: position 425 of record NZ_JASCXP010000363.1, on the reverse strand, counting down.
CTTGCGCAACTGCGCCATGGGCAGCTCCCGCAGCTCCGCACTGCTGATATCGCGCAGCCAGACATACGCCGCCAGCCGCCGCGCCTTGTCCAGGCGCGCGTGTTCGGCGGCCTTGCTGTGGGCGTAGTCGTCGTTCTCGGCGTCGTTCATGGTCCAGGCTTTCGAAGGGGGCGATTCCAGGGTAGTCCCGGCCACCGACAGCGCCGCGGCGACCGAGCCATCGGTGGCAATACGACCGTGCCGGGTGTCGGGACGCTGCGGCATACTGCCTGAAACCTGCTCGGAGAACGGAAGATCGACACGCATGAGCGCAGCACTGCCCGAACTGTTCGTCGACCCGCTGTGGGAGCAGCAGGCCCGGGCCGGGGGCGCCCCCCCCCGGCCCCGCCCCGCGGCCGGGGATAAACGAGGGTGCCCCCCCGAAA
>NZ_JASCXP010000362.1:0-7800 GCF_030010695.1 Nocardia sp. CC201C | reverse complement strand
CGCCGTTGCCGGGTTCGACGCTGCTGGTTTCGACGCTGCTGGATCCGACATAGCCGGGTTCCACGTACGCGGGTTCGACGCTGCCGGAGCGGTGTCCGCCGCCGTCGCGGCCGGATCCGATGTGCTCGGCGCGGTGCCCGCCGCAGCGGGGGCCGATGCTGTCGGAGCCCCGCCCGCGGTCGTCGCGCGCGGGCTCGATGCCGGTTTCGAGATCGCCGGTCCCGGAGCCTTTCCCGGATCGGCGGGTTCGACGAGCGGGTCGCCGTGCGCGATCAACCGCTCCCGCGCCGAGAGCGCTTCCCCGAAGCGCACATACACGCGCCCCGCCGAATGCTGCTGGTTGCGTACGTACCGTGCCAGCCAGGCCAGCCCCTCGGGTTGCTTCTTGCCGCCGGTCTGTTCGTCGGCGATGGCCCCGATCTCGTTGAGCCGCTCGTAGGTGATGGACACCGGCACCAGCATCACATCGTCCACGCGGCCCGAGCGCAGCGCCGCCGCGAGATAGTTGAGCAGGCCGTATCGCGGCGGCCGCAGTTTTCCGGTGCGGGTGCGCCCGCCCTCGAAGTACCACTCCAGGTTGAACCGCTTGGCGAGCAGGTAGGCGAAGTACTCCTCGACGACGGCCTTGTACACCTCGTCGTCGCCGAAGCTGCGGCGGATGAATACGGTGCCGGTGCGCCGCGCGATCGGACCCATGGGCCAGAAGCTGAGATTGGCCCCGCCGATGACGTGATTGGGCGGGAAGTCGTTGCGGGCCAGCACATCCCCGAGTACGAAGGCGTCCACGTAGGACCGGTGCGAGGGCAGGAAGACCAGCGGGTAGCGCCGGTTGAGGCTGCGCAGCCGCTCGAAGCCGACGGGGTCGTCGTCGACCTTCCAGGTGGAGGCGTGCACGGGCCGCATGGCCTGGGTGAACAGATCGGAGACCAGGCGGCTCTGCGCGGCGACGAGTTCGCGCAGCGCCTTCTCCGCGCGGCGGTGCATCTCGCGCGGTGAGGTGCCGGTGTGCGCGGCGATATCGTCGAGGCGGCGCAGGAATTCGGGGGAGTCGAGGATCTCCTCGGCCACCAGGCGCGGCACCTTGTAGCGGTCGCCGATGACGGCGCGTTCCGCGCGCTCCAGGGCGACGATGCCCGCGCGCACGATGGCGCGGGCGAACGCCTCGGCCGCACCGGCGGCTCCGGGATTGTTGGCGCGCAGCTCACTCAGGCGCGCGGGCTGCCCGGTGAGCACCAGGTGCCGGTCGGGCGCCTTGCCGATGAGTCGCCGCTGCATGAGGCGGTTGGGTTTGCGCGGATTGCTGAGGGTGATGAGATCGGTGAAGGTGGTGCGCCGCACGCCGTCTCGTTCCGGTGGCAGCCACAGCACCCGTACCGGCACCACGAGCGGGTCGTCGTGGCGGTCGACCAGGCGGGTGGCGATGGCGGTGGGGTCGAGGTCGATCTGGGTGACGGGCGCTTCGGTGCCGAATTCCTGGTTGATGCCGCCCTCGGCCAGCCAACTGCCGACGAGTTCACGTTCGACGTGGGTGGTGGAGTCGACCAGCGCTACCACCGAGCGCGGGGCGGTGGTGGCCGTGGGTATCCGGCTGTCGTGGTCGATCATCTGTGATCCCTCCGCGCGTGCTGATGTTCTCCATTCAAGCGGATACGGGTGTCCGTGGTCGGCCGGTCGCGGGAAACACTGCCGAAAGCGTGGCGATTCGCGGGCGGGGTACGGGAGTGGCTGGCGCAACACTTCCACGCGAAACAGGTAATGCTAACCTTACTTCCCTGAGTTAGGTCAGCATTACCTTGGAGGACAGGTGTCGGCGACGGACGAACGAGTACGACTGGACTTTGCGCACAGTCCGGCGCCAGCCGCCCCGGAGGGCGGTATCGACCCCATCGCGGCGGTCACCGGCCTGGCAGCCGCCGACCGATTCGGTGAATACGTCGTCTACGAGAAGCCCGGCGAATGGGTGTTCGCCGCCGACCCGCTCGGCGGCATCGAACTCGACGCCGACGAGTTGCGGGTCAGTTGGGCGGGCGACATCACCGCCACGCCGTGGACCGGCAGCCCGGCGCGGGTCGTCGACCGCGCGCTCGCGAGCCTGCCGCTGGCCGGGCGCAATGCCTACGGCTGGATCGGCTTCGAATTCTGCGCTTGGGCGCTGGGCTCGACCCAGTACGTCCACCCCCGCGCCACCCTCGCGCACCTGATGATCCCGCGTATCGAGGTGCGGCTCAACGCCGCCGGCATCCAGGTGTCGGGTGCGACCACCGACGAGGCCGCCGACATCCTGGCGCTCATCGGGGCCGCGCAGGGCACCGCGCTGCCGACCGGACATCCGGTCGACGTGACCGGCGATCCGACCGGGTACCGGGAACGGGTGGCCAAGGCCGTCGCGGAGATCAACGCGGACCGCTACCAGAAGGTCATCCTGTCGCGGAAGGTGGAGTTGCCCTTCGCCGTCGACATCCCGTCCACCTACCGGCTGGGCCGGGCCAACAACACCCCGGCGCGATCCTTCCTGCTGCGCCTGGGTGCGCTGGAGGCCGCCGGGTTCAGCCCGGAGCTGGTCGCCGCGGTGGACGGCGATCGGGTGGTCACCACCGAACCACTCGCCGGGACACGCGCTTTCGGCCGCGGTGCGGAGGCCGACACCGCCGCGCGCGCCGATCTGCTCAGCGATCCCAAGGAGATCGTCGAGCACGCGCTGTCGGTGCAGACCTCCTTCGCCGAGATCGCGACCGTGGCCGAACCCGACACCACCGTCGTCGCCGACTACATGGCGGTGCGCGAGCGCGGCAGCGTGCAGCATCTGGCCTCCACCGTGCGCGGCACCCTGGCCGCCGACCGCAGCCCGTGGGACGCGCTGGAGGTGCTGTTCCCGTCGGTGACCGCCTCCGGCATCCCGAAGGCGGGCGGCGTGGATGCGGTCTTCCGCCTGGATCACGACGAGCGCGGCCTGTATTCGGGTGCCGTGGTGACGGTCTCGCCAGACGGCGCGCTGGAGGCCACCCTGGTGCTGCGCGCGGTCTACCAGACCGGCGAGGGCGCGTGGCTGCGCGCCGGTGCGGGTGTGGTGGGCCAGTCGCGGCCGGAGCGCGAATTCGAGGAGACCTGCGAGAAATTGGGCAGCGTCGCACCGTATGTGGTGCGCGCGCAACAGCGCTGAGGCCCCGCCGCGACCTCCGCGGGAAGTCCGGACCGGACTCCTCGGCACGACAGTGCGGCGCGACAACGCGGCCGAACACCTCCGCGCGGAGATCGAGTCGTCCCCTCGCGGACAGTCGGTCTCCGATGGACCGTGTGGCCCCCGGTGAGGGCGCGTGGCTGCGCGCCGGTGCGGGCGTGGTGGGCCAGTCGCGGCCGGAGCGCGAATTCGAGCAGACCTGCGAGGATTGGGCGGCGTCGCCCTATGCGATCCGGGAACAGCAGCACTGAGCCGACCTGACCGAAACCTCCGCGCCGAGACCGCGCCGCGTCTTCCCCTCGTCGGCGGTCGTGTCGCCGGTGGAATGCGTGTGGCCCCCGCCCGAGCAGGGGGCCACACGCGTTTCGGTCGGGGCGACACGGTGTTTCGCGCGCTCGTGCCCGATCGGGTCGACGAGTTCCGGTACGGCGCACCTGCGCTCCGGTGGCTGTCGCGCCGATGACCCGCGCGCGGGTACCCGGCTCAGCCCGCCGCGCGCAGCGCCTTCTTGTCGATCTTGCCGACCGCGGTGATGGGCAGGGTGTCGGCTTGGCGCAGCACATCGGGCAACTTGTAGGTGGCCAGGCCGCGGTCGGTGAGGAAGCGCTTGATCTCGGCGAGGCTGGGCAGCTCGCCCTCGACCACCAAGACGGCGCAGACCTTTTCGCCGAGGGCGGCGTCGGGCAGGCCGACGGCGGCGGCGTGCCGCACGCGGGGATGCGCGAGCAGGTGCTCCTCGAGTTCGTCGCACGACACGTTCTCCCCGCCGCGGTTGATCACGTCCTTGATGCGCCCGGAGACGATGAGATGTCCGCTGGGCAGGCGGCGCACCAGATCGCCGCTGCGGTAGAAGCCGTCCGGAGTGAAGGAGCGCGCATTGTGTTCCGGCGCACGGTAATAGCCGCGCAGGGTGTAGGGCCCGCGGGTGAGCAACTCACCCTCCTCGCCCTCGGGCACGTCATTGCCCTCCCCGTCCACGATGCGCAGTTCGTCGTGCGGGGACAGCGGGCGGCCCTGGGTGGTGCAGACGATCTCGTCGGAGTCGTCCAGGCGGGTGTAGTTGAGCAGGCCCTCCGCCATGCCGAACACCTGCTGGAGTCGCGCGCCGAGGGCGGGGGCGACCTCGCGGGCATTGACCTCCGCCAGGCGTGCGCCGCCGACCTGGAGCAGGCGCAGCGAGGAGAGGTCGGCCTCCTCCCAGTCGGTGGCCGCGCACCACAGCTGCGCCAGCGGCGGCACCACGGCGGTCACGGTGACCCGATGCCGTTCGATGGCGGCGAAGGCGCTCTCCGGGCTGGGGTCGGTGACGAAGGCGAGCGCGCCGCCGGTGGCCACGGTGCCCAGGATGCCGGGGCAGGCCAGTGGGAAGTTGTGCGCGGCGGGCAGCGTCGCGAGATAGACGTCCTCGGGTCCGAGTTCGCACACCGCGGCGCTGGCCGTGGCGTTGTAGGCGTAGTCGTCGTGGGTGCGCGCGATGAGCTTGGGCAGTCCGGTGGTGCCGCCGGAGACCAGCATCAGCGCGATATCGGCGGCGTCGATCTCGGGCAGCGAATCGCCCTCGCCGGAAATGGAATTCAGGTCGGTGAAGGTGCCCGGATCGCCGAGCACCAGCACATGGCGCAGGGTCGGAACGGCGGCGGCGACCTCGGTGGCGAGCACGCGGTAGTCGAAATCGCCCAGCCGGTCGGCGATCAGGTAGGCGACCGCGCCCGAGAGCCGGGTCAGGTGCTCGATCTCGGCGCGGCGGTGCGCGGGCAGGGTGAGCACCGGAATGATCCCGGCGCGCAGCAGGCCGAAGAGGATGCGCGGGAAGTCGGGGACGTTGGGCAGCTGCACCACCACGCGGTCGCCGGGGCGCAGCCCGAGCTTCAGGAAGCCGTGGGCGGTGCGGTCGGCGGCGGCGTCGAGTTCGGCGTAGGTCAGGGTGGCGTCGTCGGACAGCAGGGCCGGGCGGTCGGGCCGGGTGCGGGCCGTCTCGCGCAGCAGGCGGTCGAGCGGGCGGCCGGTCCAGTAGCCCGCGCGACGGTATTCGTCGGCGAGATCGGCGGGGAAGGGAACGAAGCCGTCGCGGTGGTCCTGGGCGGCTGGGGCTGGGATTGTCACGTCGTGCCTCTTACTCACGCTATGGGATGTCATGGTCACGCTAGCGAATGGCGCTACATAGGTTAGGCAACCCTATCTCAATGGGTTAGTCTGCTCGTGAAGGAGTCCGGGCGAATCCCGGCGGCACGGCACGAGGAGTGACAGCGGCATGGAGTCAGCGCAGAGCGGCAGCGACGCGACCGGCGCGGCGATCGGCAAGGACGAGATCCGCACCGCCATAGCCACCCACCTCGGCCTCGACCCCGCCGATATCGCCGACGGCGACGACCTCATCCAACTCGGCCTCGACTCCATCCGCACCATGAAGCTCGCGGGCGGCTGGCGCAAACGCGGCATCGCCGTGAACTTCGCCCAACTCGCCGCCGAACCCACCGTCGCCGACTGGTACCGCCTGCTCGGCGGCGACCCGGCCGCGCCGGAACCGGACCGTGGTGCGGGCGCACATCGCGCCCCCACCGAAATCGCCGGTGCGGCAGCCGATGGTGCCGCAGCGGCGGTGAACCATGCCGACAGCGCGGCGGGCGGATACAGCGCGGCCGCCCATGGTGAGAACGGCGTCGCGGGCGATGCCGATGCTCAGTCGGACGGTGCCGCGAAGAACAGTGCCGCGAGTGGGCGCGCGGCGGCGCGTGGATCCGTTACCGCGGCGGGTGGGTCCGACCCTGTGGCGGTGCCAGACCCTGTGGCGGCGGGTGGGTCCGGTGCTGTCGCGAGTGGTGCGGACGGTGCCGATACTCGGCCGGACCGCGCTGCCGTTCGGCCGCAAGGGCGCTCGGGCGCACCGGTCGGTGCGGATGGCGCGGCTGCCGGTGCGGACGCTGCGGCCGACGACGGTTCCCCGTTTCCGCTCGCGCCCATGCAGCACGCCTACTGGATCGGGCGGTCCGAGGGGCAGCAGTTGGGGGCGGTCGCGGCGCATCTGTATGTCGAATTCGACGGTGGGGATGTCGATCCCGGGCGTCTGGAGCGGGCGGCCGAGCTGCTGGTGGCGCGGCATCCCATGCTGCGCACGCGGTTCCTGCCCGACGGTACGCAGCAGACCCTGGAGCGTCCGGGGCGGCCGGTGTGGAGCGTGACCGATCTGCGGGATCGGGACGCCGCCGAGGTCGAGCGGGTGCTGGCGGCGCTGCGGGACGGCAAGACCCATCAGCTCATGGCGGTGGAGGACGGGCAGGTGATCGATATCGCCCTCACCCTGCTGCCGGGCGGTCGTACCCGCCTGCACCTCGATGTGGACATGCTCGCCGCCGACGCCATGAGCTACCGCATCCTGGTCGGCGACCTGGCGCGCCTCTACCACGGCGAGGAACTGCCGCCGCAGACCTACACCTTCCGCGAGTACCTGGCGGGCCAGGCCGCGCCGGGACCGGACCACGCACGCGCCCGCGACTGGTGGCAGCGCCGCCTGCCGGAACTGCCCGGCGCACCGGAACTTCCGCGCGCCTCGGAGCTGACGCACGCGACGGCACCCGCACCAGCCTCGGTACCCGCGTCGGCTGCGGTACCCGCGTCGGCTGCGGTACCCGCGTCAGCCGGGGCACCTGTGCCTGAGGCCGCGCCAGCCTCGGTACCCGCGTCGGCTGCGGTACCCGCGTCAGCCGGGGCACCTGTGCCTGAGGCCGCGCCAGCCTCGGCCGACGTGGACTCGAACCTCGGTGCGGGTGAGCGGCTCTCGGGAATCTCGGGCGGCTCGACCGGTGTCGATGCCGGCCACTCGGCCGAGATGCGGACCGTGCGCTTCCACCGCTGGCTGTCCCCGACCGCGAAGGCGCGCATGTTCGCGGCCGCGCACACCCGGGGCATCACCCCTGCCATGGCATTGGCGTCGGTATTCGCCGAGACCATCGGCGGCTGGTCGGCGCGGCGGCGGTTCCTGCTGAATCTGCCGCTGTTCCACCGGGAGCCGGTGCATCCGCAGGTCGACGGCGTGGTGGGCGACTTCACCTCCTCGGTGCTGCTGGAGGTCGATGTGACCGAACCGGCCACCGTCACCGAGCGCGCCCAGGCCCTGCAGCGCGAATTGCACGCCGCCGGTGCGCATTCGGCCTATTCGGGGCTGGAGGTGCTGCGCGATCTGGGCCGCCTGCGCGGTGAGCCGGTGCTCGCCCCGATCGTCTACACCAGCGCCATCAACCTCGGCGAACTCTTCGCCGAGCACGTCACCGACACCTTCGGCGACCCGGCCTGGATCATCTCCCAGGGCCCGCAGGTGCTGCTGGACGCCCAGGTCACCGAGGTTCGCGGCGGCCTCCTGCTGAACTGGGACGTCCGCGCCTCCGCCTTCCCCGCGGGCATGGTCGAGGCCATGTTCGCCCGCTACATCGACGCCATCCTCCGCCTGGCGGGCATCACCGACAGCTCCGAGGCCAGCGAAACCATCGGCGGGGCGGGGACATCGGCACGAGCGGCCACCGCATCCGCTCCGCGAGACGGTGCGGCCCTCGGAACGGCGGACGCGAGCCAGTCGCCCGCGTCGCGACCGGCGTACACGGCAGCGGCGCGAACATGGACCGCTGGCA
>NZ_JASCXP010000361.1:0-7823 GCF_030010695.1 Nocardia sp. CC201C | reverse complement strand
GTGAGCGCCGCGACCCTGCTGGAGTCCACTCCGCCGCCCCGGCCCCCGGCCTCCCACGGCCCCGCCACGCACACCGCCATGGAACCGCACCCCGGCGAGCCGGGTAGCCGCAAGTTCGTCTGGATCGCCGTGGTGGGTGTGCTCATCGTGGTCGGCGGCGTGGTCGCCGCCATGCTCAATTCCGGTGGCGGCGAAGGCGGTTCGGGCACCGACGCGGGCGGCCCCACCACCTCGAAGGTGACCGGCACCCCGCAGGCCACCGAGGATTCGGTGGCGCTCGGCTCGGCGCGCAATGTCGGCACCGTCGGCATCGGCCAGGCCGGCAGCGCCATCGAGGACTTCTACAACGCGCTGCTCGCCAAGAACTACGGCTCGGCGTGGGCCATGCTGACCCCTGCCGCGCAGGCGGTGTACGGCGGGCAGAGCGATTTCCGCGAGTACTGGGAAGCCAACCCGATCAACGGTTATCGCGATATCTCCGGCCAGAACGACAGTGCCGGCGCGGCCGATATGCGGCTGGCGAACCTGACCTACGGCGGCAAGTCCAAGCCGTTCGACCTGCGCGTGGTCGATCCCGGCAGCGGTTCGCTACAGATCGACAGCAACACCAAATAGCGGCGACACCGGGTGGCGACAGACCGGCGGCGGGCGACGCGATCACCCGCCGCTCTCGTTGGCCCCGTGTCGTGTTCGGTCCCGCGTCGTGTCAGGTCCCGCACGACCGCTCGATTCTCGGATCTGGCATGCCACTAGATCGGCGACGTGCTGCACCGCACACTCACTGCTGGCATTCACGAACCCCACCGTGAACTCCTACATTCTCGTTGTCCCGCTCGGCTTTTCGTGACGGGTCGGCTTCCGTGAGGGTTTTGTGAGGGATCAGCGTTCTGTGGCCGATCAACGTCTCGTGGTGGCGGCGGGTGCGTCGATGCTGGTGAGCAGCCGCAGCGCCACCTCGCTGGTGGAGCCCCGCTCCACCGTGTGGGCGACCAGCCCCTGATCGGGATCGTCGGGCAGGCGCAGGGTTTCGTAGCCGAGATCGATGCGGCCCACCATCGGGTGGCGGTACACGTAGCGCCCGTGGGTCTTGTCCTTGATGTCGTGACGCCGCCACAGTTCGGCGAATTCCGCACTGTCCCGGCACATGTCGTCGATCAGGGCGGTGACGGCCGGATCGCCGGGATTGCGGGCGGCGTCCAGGCGTAGATAGGCGACCACGTCGGCGGCCTTGGCGGGCCAGTCCTCGTAGAGGTCGCGCATGCCCTCGTCCAGGAACACCAGCCGGGTGAGATTGCGCTCGTGCGGCGGCAGCGCGCCGAAGTCGGTGAGCAGTACGGCGGCCGCGCGATTCCACGCCAGCACCGCCGTACCGCGGCCGACGATGTAGGCGGGCACCTCCGGAGCCGCCTCCAACAGCCGCAGCAGCCCGGGCCGCACCCGCTGCGCACCCGGCGTCTCCGCACCCGCCCAGGGCCGTGCCAGGCGATACAGGTGCTCGTGTTCCACCGGATCCAGCCGCAGCGCGCGGGCGACCGCGTCCAGCACCGATTCCGAGAAGTGCAGGGTGCGGCCCTGTTCCAGCCGCACATAGTGATCCACGCTGACCCCGGCCAGCAGCGCCAACTCCTCGCGCCGCAGACCCGGCACCCGCCGCCGCACCCCGTGGTCGATCAACCCCACCTGGTCCGGTCGCAACCGCGCGCGCCGGGAGCGCAGGAATTCACCGAGTTCCGCCCGTCGATCCAAGACCATGCGTCCAGTATCCGAGCCGCGCGCCGGACCGTCCTGGTCCTGCGGTGCCCAGGCTGGTGCGGCGCTGTTTCGGCGCGGCGTGGCGGACGAGTGTGGCCATCGTGGCCGGAACCGATCCGGCCTCGAACAGGAGAGTCGAATGCACGCCACCCGCCCGCTCGGCGACACCGGCATGGACATCACCCCGCTCGGCCTCGGCACCTGGGTCATCTCGGGAGCCGGTTGGCAGTACTCGTGGGGAGCCACCGATGACGCCGACTCCATCGCCGCCATCACCCACGCGGTGCGCAGCGGCATCAACTGGCTCGATACCGCGCCCGCCTACGGGCTCGGCCATGCGGAGGAACTGGTCGGTCGCGCCCTGACCGAGCTGCCGGAGGCCGACCGCCCCTACCTCTTCACCAAGACCGGCCTCATCTGGGAATCCGGCGACGACCGCACCGGACCACCGCGCCGCATCATGCGCCCCGACACCGTGCGCGCCGAACTCGAGGCGTCACTGCGCCGCCTGCGCGTCGACCACATCGACCTCTACCAGGTGCACTGGCCCGACACCGGCGAGTTGTTCGTCTACCAGGGCGAGGCCGAGGTTTCCGCCGCCGCCACCCCGCTGGCGGAGTACTGGCAGGTCATGGCCGATCTGAAGAAGGAGGGCAAGGTCCGCGCCATCGGACTGTCGAATCACGATGCGGCACAGCTGGACGTCGCCGAATCCATCGCGCACGTGGACGCGATCCAGCCGCCGTTCTCGGCGCTCAATCGCACGGCCGCACCCGAGATCGCCTGGGCGCGAGCACACAACACCGGCGTGATCGTCTACTCGCCGCTCCAGTCCGGCCTGCTGACCGGTGCGTTCCACGCCGACCGGGTGCTCGCGCCCGACGACTGGCGCAGCGGCAGCCCGGATTTCACCACCGACCTGCCCGCCAACCTCGCCCTGGTGGACGCGCTGCGCCCCATCGCGGCCCGCTACGACCTGAGCGTGGCCGAAGTAGCCCTCGCCTGGGCCACCGCCTGGCCGGGCGTCACCGGGGCCATCGTCGGTGCGCGCACCCCGACGCAGATCGACGGCTGGATCGGCGCTCGCGAGCTGGCGCTGACCGCGGCCGACCTCGACGAGATCGCCACCGCCATCACCACCACCGGCGCGGGCACCGGCCCCGCCCGCCCCTGACCCGCAAGGAGACGACATCATGACCCTGCACGTCATCGCCGAATTTCGCGCCCACACCGGTCGGGAGGACCGGCTGCGCACCGCGCTCGAGGGCATGATCGAGCCGTCGTTGGCGGAGTCCGGCTGCCTGGCCTACCGGCCGTTCGTGGACCCCAACGACGCCGCCCACATGGTGCTGGTGGAAGAGTGGACCGGGGCCGCCGCGCTGGACGAGCATTTCGAGACCCCCCACTTCCACCATGTGCGGGACGTACTCGACGACGTCCTGGCCGAGCCGATGGTCATCCGCCGACTCGTGGCCGAGTGAGGTCCGCGCCTACCGGCTCGGTATCCGCTCGAAGCGCAGGGTGGTGATGCCGATATTCAGGACGTCCCCGTGCGACAGCGTGACGTGGTCGGTGATCTGAGCGCCGTTCACGTACACCCCGTTCACCGATCGCAGGTCGTGGATCACCACCCCGGTGCCACGCAGCACCAGGCGGGCGTGGGTGCGGCTGACCCGTGGATCGTCCAGCACCAGATCGTTGTCCCGGGTGCGGCCGATGCGCAGGCCGCACGCGGGCACCAGCAGCACCCGGCCGTCGGAAAGTCGCAGTGCCGCAATCGAATCGGATTCCACACCGACCGGATCGACGGTGGGGCGATGTGGTCGCCGTAGCGGGATGGGCGGACGGTGGTGACGGATGGTGCCGCGCCGGGCATCGGTCTCCGGATCTGTGTTCACTCCAGCTCCTCGGACTATCGTCGGCGCATCGGGTGACAGGCGTCCGGTGCCGTTCGGAGGATCCGGCCGCGTCCACCCTCGGCACCGCGCGCTCGGAGCAGATCGTTCGGCTCGAATCCCGGTCACGCCGCGTAATTCGCGCCACTGTCGATGGTATCGGGCGCACCGGTCCGGTACGCCCGCCTCCGAGCGGCGGAAACACAACGGTGACCCGCGAGAATCGGCCGTGACGGCGGCGTCTCGGCGCGGATGCGCGCGCCGTTCACCCCCATGACCAGCGGGTCGCCCGCGTCGCGCGGCCGCCGGAAACCCGCTGGCGTGGGCCGGATAGGCTGTCAAGTGGACGAATCGGGTGTTCACGCCCCGTTCGGCAACCTCGATCAGCACAGACCGATCAGCACAGACAAGGACTGCACAGCGCTATGACAAGCCGCATCGAGCTCGCCCGCGTGGATCTGCGCGGACGTACGCCCACCGCTGCTGAACTTCGCTCGGCACTGCCGCGCGGGGGAGTGGACGTGGACTCGGTGCTGCATCACGTGCGGCCGGTCGTGGCGGCCATCCGCGATCGGGGCGTCGCGGCGGCGCAGGAGTTCAGCGCGAAGTTCGACGGGGTGACCCCCGACAGCGTGCGGGTACCCGCCGCCGAACTCGACCGGGCCCTGTCCGAACTGGACCCGGCCGTGCGCGCCGCCCTCGAGGTCGCCATCGAGCGCACCCGCGTCGTACACGCCGATCAGCGCCGCACCGACGCGACCACCGAGGTGGTGCCCGGCGGCACCGTCACCGAACGGTGGGTGCCCGTCGAGCGCGTCGGCCTGTACGTGCCGGGCGGCAATGCCGTCTACCCGTCCAGCGTGGTCATGAACGTGGTGCCCGCGCAGGCCGCCGGGGTGGAATCCCTGGTGGTGGCCTCGCCGCCGCAGGCCCGCTGCGGCGGCCTGCCGCACCCGACCATTCTGGCCGCCGCCAAGCTGCTCGGTGTCGAGGAGGTGTGGGCGGTCGGCGGCGCGCAGGCCGTGGCGCTGCTGTCCTACGGCGGCACCGATACCGACGGCGCGCAGCTGGCACCGGTCGACATGATCACCGGACCCGGCAATATCTACGTCACCGCCGCCAAGCGGCTGTGCCGCGGCCTGGTCGGCATCGACGCCGAGGCCGGGCCCACCGAGATCGCCATCCTGGCCGACGCCACCGCCGATCCGGCGCATGTGGCCGCCGACCTCATCTCGCAGGCCGAACACGATGTCCTGGCCGCCAGCGTGCTGGTGACCGACAGCGCGGAACTGGCCGACGCTGTGGACGCGGCGCTGACCGCGCAACTGGCGGTGGTCAAGCACCACGACCGCGTGGTGGAGGCACTGTCGGGCAAGCAGTCCGGCACCGTGCTGGTCGACGATATCGACCAGGGGTTGCGCGTGGTGAACGCCTACGCGGCCGAGCATCTGGAGATCCAGACCGCCGACGCGGCCGCCGTGGCCGCCCGCGTCCGCAGCGCCGGAGCCGTTTTCGTGGGCGCGTGGTCGCCGGTCAGCCTCGGCGACTACTGCGCGGGCTCCAATCACGTGCTGCCCACCGCCGGATGCGCCCGGCACTCCTCGGGTTTGAGCGTGCAGACCTTCCTGCGCGGCATCCACGTGGTCGACTACTCCGAGTCGGCGCTGAAGGACGTCGCCGGACATGTGGTGGCCCTGGCGAACGCCGAGGATCTGCCCGCGCACGGGCAGGCCGTGCAGGTGCGTTTCGGAGCACTGTCGTGAGCGCGCGCACCGAGCCGACCGCGGCCGTTCCCGGTGCTGGCCTCACCCTCGAGGAACTGCCGCTGCGGGACAATCTGCGCGGCAAGAAGCCCTACGGCGCACCGCAGCTCACGGTGCCGGTACAGCTCAACACCAATGAGAACCCGCACCCGCCGAGCCGGGCGCTGGTCGACGACGTCGCCGAATCCATTCGCGCCGCGGCCGTCGACCTGCACCGCTACCCGGACCGCGACGCCGTGGCCCTGCGCGCCGATCTGGCCGCCTACCTGACCCGGCAGACCGGTGTCGCGGTGGACGTGTCGAATGTGTGGGCCGCCAACGGCTCCAACGAGATCCTGCAACAGCTGTTGCAGGCATTCGGCGGACCGGGGCGCAGCGCACTGGGTTTCGTGCCCTCCTACTCGATGCACCCGATCATCTCCGAGGGCATCGACACCGAATGGGTGGAGGCCAAGCGCGGCGGCGACTTCTCCCTCGATATCGACTACGCGGTCGGGGTGATCGCGCAGCGCCGCCCCGACGTGGTGTTCGTGACCAGCCCCAACAATCCGACGGGACACAGCATTCCGCTGGCCGACCTGGAGCGGATCCTCGACGCCGCCCCCGGCATCGTGGTGGTGGACGAGGCATACGGGGAGTTCTCCGCCGCGCCCTCGGCCATCACCCTGATCGACCGGTACCCGGCGAAACTCGTCGTCACCCGCACCATGTCCAAGGCGTTCGCCTTCGCGGGCGGACGGCTGGGCTATCTCGCCGCCGCACCCGCCGTCATCGACGCGCTGCTGCTGGTGCGGCTGCCCTACCACCTGTCGGTGGTGACGCAGGCCGCGGCGCGGGCGGCGCTGCGGCATGCCGACGAAACCCTCGGCAGCGTGGCCGAACTCGCGCGCCAACGCGATCGGGTGACGGCGGAACTGCGCACGATCGGCTTCGACGTCATCGGGTCCGACGCCAACTTCATCCTGTTCGGCTGCTTCGCCGATGCCCCGCGCGCCTGGCAGCGCTACCTCGACGAGGGTGTGCTCATTCGCGATGTCGGCATCCCCGGCTATCTGCGCGCCACCATCGGGCTGGCCGCGGAGAACGACGAATTCTTGCGCGCCAGCGAGAAATTGGCGGCCGAGGAGCTGATCGCCCGATGACCGTGTCCGATTCACCGCAGGAAGCGAGCATGGACCGAATCGCACGGGTGGAACGCACCACCCGGGAATCCAGCATCGTCGTCGAACTCAACCTCGACGGCTCCGGCAAGACCGACATCGCCACCGGCGTGCCGTTCTACGACCACATGCTGACCGCCTTCGGTCAGCACGGCAGCTTCGACCTGACCGTGCACGCCAAGGGCGATATCGAGATCGAGGCCCACCACACGGTGGAGGACACCGCCATCGTCATCGGGCAGGCGCTGCACCAGGCGCTCGGCGACAAGAAGGGCATCCGCCGCTTCGGCGACTGCTACATCCCCATGGACGAAACCCTCGCCCACGCGGTGGTGGACGTCTCCGGCCGCCCCTACTGCGTGCACACCGGGGAGCCGGAACACCTGCTGCACACCGTGATTCCGAGTGTGGGCCCGGGCGCGTCCTATTCGACGATCATCAATCGCCACGTCTTCGAATCCATCGCGCTCAATGCCCGCATCGCCCTGCACGTGCGCGTGCTCTACGGGCGCGACCAGCACCACATCACCGAGGCCGAGTTCAAGGCCGTGGCGCGGGCGTTGCGCGCCGCGGTGGAATACGATCCGCGCGTGAGCGGCATCCCCTCCACGAAGGGGGCGCTGTGAACACGACATCGCGTGGCGATTCCGTGGACGGCGGTGGCCGGGTGACGGGCGGGCGGACGAAGCGACTGGCCCTGCTCGACTACGGTTCGGGCAATCTGCACTCCGCCGAACGCGCCCTGGTGCGCGCCGGGGCCGAGGTCACCGTCACCGCCGATCCCGATATCGCGCTGAATGCCGACGGCCTCGTGGTCCCCGGCGTCGGCGCGTTCGCGGCCTGCATGGCGGGCCTGCGGGAGGTGCGCGGCGAGCGCATCATCGGCAAGCGGCTGGCGGGCGGGCGACCGGTGCTGGGCATCTGCGTGGGCATGCAGATCCTGTTCGAGCGCGGGGTCGAGCACGGCATCGAGACCGCGGGCTGCACCGAATGGCCCGGCACCGTGGAGCGCCTGGACGCCCCCGTGCTGCCGCACATGGGCTGGAACACCGTCCGGGCTCCCGAGGACAGCGTGCTGTTCGCGGGTATGGACGCCGACACCCGCTTCTACTTCGTGCACTCCTACGCCGCGCAGAAGTGGGAGTGGAACGGCGACGGCACCATCGCTCCGGCCAAACTGACCTGGGCCGAACACGGCGTCCCGTTCCTCGCCGCGGTGGAGAACGGCCCGCTGTCGGCCACCCAGTTCCACC
>NZ_JASCXP010000360.1:0-7656 GCF_030010695.1 Nocardia sp. CC201C | reverse complement strand
ACCGTACTGGCGGCCGCCGGACGCCTCGCCAGCACCCGAATGTACCGCGACGCTGCCGAACTCGAATCCGGCTACACCCGCTGGCTGTGGTCGGCCTACGGCGGCCCCACCGGCAGCGCCGCCGTCGCGGGCCTCGCCGCCCTCGCCTACTGGGTGCCCCCGCTGGCCGCCGTCGTGGGCCGGGATCGACTGCGCCACACCGGACTGCTGGGCTATGCCGCCGCCGTCACCGCCCGGCTGCTGGCCCGCGGCACCGAGCGCCGCCGTGCCCTGTCGGTCGCCGATATCCTTGCGGCCCTGGCCCATCCGCTCTCCATCGCCGCCTACCTGCGCCTGTCCTACCGTTCCCACCGCGCCCACCGTGCGGGCACGCTGACCTGGAAGAGCCGCGACATCCACGGTTGACCGGCCGGACCGCGAGCACTCCCGCGCACGCTGTGCACACCAGCACTCACGCGCCGTACGGCGCGTGGACCGCCGAGCGGATTCCGGAGACCGGGAGCGCCGGGCAGAGTGCGCGGCGGGCGAAGACCGCGCATTTCGCCGTGTCATGTGATGGCGCAGTGGAACTGTCGAGGCTCACGCTGGCCGTGGCATCGGCGTGGCGGGCATCGGCAGATCGCTGCGGCAGGGCTTCGGTGCCGCGAGGCCCCCGCGTCGACAACTGGCAGGCGCTCGCCCGTTGACCCGCCCGGCGACCCCGTGCGGAGGTCAGGGCACCTCGGTTATGCCCACCGTGGGCAGGAAGAAGCAGGAGGCCGCGCCGTTGCGGACCACGCCGAAGATGGCCGCGAGCACGGTGCCGGAACCGGTTTCGACCGGGACGGCGCGGACGCCGCCGCGTGGCAGGGTGGCGAGGAAGAAGTCGGCGACCGCCCGTTCGACCATCGGGCGGAGTTCGGCCGGGACCTGCGGCGGGATCATGGAGCGCACCATCTGGGACATCGAACCCATGGGCGCGAAACCGGATCGGCCGGTATCGGCATTGAGCCACACCACCTGCATGCCGGAGGTGTCCGCACCGTCGGCGGCCAGGCCGTAGGGCACGAAAGCGAACATGGTCTGGCCTGTCTTCACGGCCGAGAGGTCGAGCCCGGGAATATCTCTGGCGAATCTGGGCCACGGGCCGGGGATCGCTCCGGCCATCGCGGGAGCCAGGCCGAGGGTGGTGGAGTTCAGGCAGAACGGGGCGGCCGTCGGGTACAGGAACGGCTGCACGCCCAGCTCTTCCAGGCGCTCGACGGATTGGCCGTAGGCGCTGAGCCAGTCGCCGGGCGCCGCCGCGTCCATGGCGCGGGCGATGACCGCGCTCGCGTCCGACTCCGGCCCGCCCGTACTCGGGGCGGCGGTCGCGGGGCCCGCGAGGACCGCGCAGGCGCTCAGGGCGCCCACCACTCGGACGAGGTTGTGAAACATCAGCATGTCTGTCTCCTCGGAGTCGCGGTCGAGGAGGGACATTACTCCCGTGACCAGTGCATTCCGGGCATTTCGCCCGGCGCGGTCAGGCGCGAACCGGTGCGGGAGTGACCGTGTAGCCGAGGTTGGACAGCACCTCACCGGTGGCCTTGGCGAAGTTCAGCGTGATGAAGTGCAGGCAGGGCGCGCCCTCGTCGATGAGCCGCTGCGCCATCTCGGTGGCGATCTCGATCCCGGCGGCGCGCACGGCCTCGCGGTTCTCCTCGGGACCGTCCCCCGCGGCCTTGCGCAGGCGTTCCAGCACCGCGGTTGGCAGCGGGCGGCCGGACAGCTCCTCGGCCCGCTGCACGGTGCGCAGCGAGGTGATCGGCATGAGCTCCGGAATGATCGGCTTGGCCCCCTGCTCCGGATCGGCCGCCACCGCCCGATCACGCAGCCGCAGATAGTGCTCGACGTCGAAGAACATCTGAGTGATCGAATACTCCGCGCCCGCACGCAGTTTCGCCAACAGGAAGCGGGTGTCGGAGTCGAGGTCGACCGAACGCGGATGTCCCTGCGGGAAGGAAGCGACGCCCACGTGGAAGTCGCCGAGCTCGCGCACCATGCGCACCAGCTCCTCGGCGTACTCGACGCCGTCGGGATGCTTCACCCACTCCCCGAGCGGATCGCCCGGTGGATCGCCGCGCAGCACCAGCAGATTACGAATGCCGCAGTCCGCGTACGCGCCGACGATGGAGCGCAATTCGGCGACACTGTGGTCGACGGCGGTCAGATGCGCCACGGTGAGCAGCGTCGTCTCCCGCGCCAGCTGCCCCGTCACCCGAATGGTGCGATCGCGGGTGGACCCGCCCGCACCGTAGGTCATGGATACGAAGGCCGGATGCAGCCGCTCGAACTCCCGCGCCGCCCGCCACAGCCGTGCCTCCCCGGCGGCGTCACGTGGCGGATTGAACTCCACCGAGAACGGAATCGACCCGTCCGGCCGGGGGCCGAGGTGCTGCACAACCGATGGAGTTCCGGAAACCTGCGGCGTGCGGGAAACTCGGCCAGGGGTCGAAGCTCCCCGTACATCGTCGAAACTCACGGCCCCAGTGTAGGGGGCGCGACACCCGCGCCCGACCGCCACCCGCACCGCCTCGATCGTCGCGACCCGCACAGACACCCCGGCCTGCCCGAGAAACGAGACGGCTGTCTCACCTACCGGACACACCTGCCATACGAACCAGTCGGCATTCAGACCGGTACCGGGCACCGGGCAGACCGCACCCGCGACCCGTATGTGGCCCGGACACACAGGCGACAGCCCCTGCTGCGGTCCGACACATCCCGGTCACGCGGACAGCAGTCCGTCCCTCCGGCCCCGCACACCCCCGGCCACGCAGACAACAGCCCCCTACGGCCCGTGCACCCCGGGCACACGGACAACAGCCCATACGGCCCACGCATACCCGGCCACGCAGACGACTCGCCCGTGCCACGTCGGGGCGGCTGCGCCCACACGCGAGACGAAGCCGCCGTTCCCGGCCGTGCACACGAGATCACCTGGCACTCGGTCGGATGCCCCAGGTATCCGACGGCGCGGTGTCACCCGCGCGGGTCGACGGCTGTCCCACCACGGACGGGCGCTCTTCCGCTGGGTACAGTCGAGCCCGAACTTCCCTCGCGGACGAACCGCGGTCGCGGCGGCGGCGAACCACTGTTGCCAGCGCGGCATCCGAGCACGAATCTCAGGAGGTCCCCCGTGTCCGCCGGACCCGGTACGCCGACCCGTCACCCGGCCCTTCCGGCAACGGGCTCGGGGTCGCTGGTCGCAGCCGTCGAGGAGCGACTCACCGACTTCTTCGCCAGCCGCGCGCCACTCGTGGAACCTCTCGGCCCGGTTTTCGTGGACGCGGCGCGTGCCCTGGCGGATTTCGTGCTGCGCGGCGGCAAGCGCACCCGGCCCGCGTTCGCCTGGACCGGCTGGCTCGGGGCGGGCGGACGCGCCGACGATCCGGCCGCGGCGGCGGTGCTCACCGCCTGCTCGGCGCTGGAACTGGTGCAGGCGTGCGCCCTCATCCACGACGACATCATCGACTCCTCCCGTACCCGGCGCGGCTTCCCGACCGTGCACGTCGACTACGAGCAGCGGCACCGCGACGCCGAGTGGGCCGGGGACGCCGACCACTACGGCACCAGCGTCGCCATCCTGATCGGTGACCTCGCGCTGGCCTGGGCCGACGATATGACCCACGAGGCCGGGCTGGACGCCGCCGCCCGCGCCCGATTCGCGCCGGTGTGGGCGGCCATGCGCACCGAGGTGCTCGGCGGGCAGCTGCTCGATATCCACGGCGAGTCCGCGGGAGACGAATCCGTGGCGGCGGCGCTGCGGATCAACCGCTACAAGACGGCCGCCTACACCATCGAACGGCCGCTGCACATGGGCGCCGCACTCGCCGACGCCGACCCGGCACTCATCGCGGCCTACCACGAATTCGGCACCGATATCGGCATCGCCTTCCAGCTGCGCGACGACCTGCTGGGGGTTTTCGGCGATCCGGCGATCACCGGTAAACCCTCCGGCGACGACCTACGCGAGGGCAAACGCACCGTCCTGATCGCCGAGGCCCTCACCCGCGCCGACGCTACCGATCCGGCGGCGGCCCGGCTGCTGCGCGAGAGCCTGGGCGCGGATCTCGACGCCGACACGGTCGCGCGGCTGCGCACCGTCATCACCGACCTCGGCGCGGTGGACGCGGTGGAGCGGCGCATCACCGACCTCACCGAACGCGGCCTCGCCGCCCTCGACGGCAGCACCGCCACCGCCGAGGCCAAGGCGCACCTGCGGACAATGGCGCAGGCCGCGACCGCGCGCGCCTACTGACCCCGAACCAGCACCGACACCGAACCAGCACCCGAACGAGTACGAAAGCCGTCGAATGAGAACTGTTGCGGGACCGACCGATCGGGTCGTGGTGGTGGGCGCGGGACTGGCGGGACTGGCCGCCGCCCTGCACCTGACCGGGTCCGGACGACAGGTGACGCTGCTGGAGCGGGCCGATCACCCGGGCGGGCGGGTCGGCCGCTATCGCGGCCCGGACTACGAGGTCGATTCCGGGGCAACCATTCTCACCCTGCCCGAACTCGTCGACCAGGCGCTCGCGGCGGTCGGGCACACCCGGGAGTCGGTCGGGCTGCGCATTCTCGACGTGACCCCCGCCTACCGCGCGCGCTTCGCCGACGACGCCGTCATCGCCGTCCACGCCGATCCGGACGCCATGGCCGCCGAGATCACCCGTGTGCGCGGCACCGCCGCCGCCCGGCGCTACCGGCGACTACGCGACTGGCTGCACCGGGTCTACCGGGCCGAGTTCG
Source organism: Nocardia sp. CC201C (assembly GCF_030010695.1). NCBI lineage: Bacteria > Bacillati > Actinomycetota > Actinomycetes > Mycobacteriales > Nocardiaceae > Nocardia > Nocardia sp. CC201C. The sequence goes on along the minus strand of NZ_JASCXP010000360.1, from coordinate 2,886 downwards.
GACCCTTCATGGACACCAATTTCGACTCCCCGCTCGATATGGTCCGCATCCCCGAGAAGCGCACGGCGCTGGCCGAACTGGTGCGCATCGGCGCGTTCGGCCGCCTCGGCCCCCGGGTGCGGCGCATGCTGGGCGATGAGCAGCTCAGTCGCCTGTTCAGCTTCCAGGCCCTGTTCGCGGGGATGGCCCCCGCCCGGGCCCTCGCCGTCTACGGCGCGATCCCGTACATGGACACCTGCCTGGGCGTGTACTACCCGGAGGGTGGGATGCGCGCCATCGCCGACGCCCTGGCCCGCGCCTTCACCGCGGCGGGCGGCACCCTCGCGGTGAACACCGAGGTCACCGGCATCGACTATCACGGCCGCCGGGCCCGGGCCGTCCGGCTCGCCGACGGCAGCACCCTGCCCTGTGACGCCGTGGTGCTCACCGCCGACCTCGGCGGTCTGGACCGTTTCGGCGTGCGCCGCCGCCGCTGGCTGCGCGCCTCCCCCTCGGCGGTCGTCGCGCACGGCACCATTCCGGCGCGGGAGACCGAATCCTGGCCGGTGCGGGCGCATCACACCATCGACTTCGGCCGGGCCTGGGACGACACCTTCACCGAGATCGCCGCCCGACCGGGCCGCGGCGCGCTCATGAGCGATCCGTCGCTGCTGCTCACCCGGCCCGCGCTCACCGACCCGACGCTGTACATCGACCGCGCGGGCACTCGGCACGAACCGCTGTCGCTGCTGGCACCCTGCCCCAATCTCGATGCGGCGGCGCTGGACTGGGACCGATTGGGCCCGGCCTATCTGCGCGAACTCCTGCTCACCCTGGAAGCACGCGGCTACCAAGGGATTTCCGAACACTTCCGCATCGACCACGTCGACACTCCGCGCACCTGGCTGGAGCGGGGCATGGTGGCGGGCACGCCGTTCTCCGCGGCGCACCTGTTCCGCCAGACCGGCCCCTTCCGCACCCGCAACCTGGTGCGCGGCCGCGACAATGTCGTTCTCGCAGGCTGCGGCACCACCCCGGGCGTCGGCGTGCCGACCGTTCTGCTCTCCGGACGACTCGCCGCGGCGCGCATCACGGGTGATGTGCGACATGCCCGGACCGGAACCGGCCGCACCGACGCGGTGGCCCCGTCGCCGACGCACTAGACTGGCCCGCGTCCAGAATCCGATGCGGTCACCAGACCGCCGACCTTTCCGGGGGGAACGACCGCCAATGCCGACCCCCGACACGGACGCCGCCACCGCACCGGACGCCTCCGGCGACAGTGTGGCGACCCCAGGGCCGACGACAGCGGCCACCGGCACAGCGATTTCGGGACAGAGCATGGTGAGCATCGGACACGATATCGGCACGGGGACCGACGGCGAGGCCGCCGCGCGCCGCCGCTGGGCCTACGTCGCGGAGTTCATCCGCAGCCCGGAGGGCCGGGCGGCGCTGCTCGGCTTCTTCGGCGCGGTCATGATCACCTTCGGCGGGTTCGGGGCGGGCAGTGTGCGCCGCCGCGACCCGCTGCTGGAGGCCGCGCACCTGTCCTGGCTGCGTTTCGGGCACGGCTACTACCTGTCCACGCTGTTCGTGTGGATCGGCGTGCTCGCCATGATCACCGCCTGGGTGCGGCTCGGGCGGATCACCATCGGCACCGTGCGCGGTCCGGCGGTGACCCTGAACGAACTGCGCGCCATCGTCGGCATCTGGATCTTCCCGCTGCTGTTCGCGGTGCCGATGTTCAGCCGCGACGCCTACTCGTATCTGGCGCAGGGCGCGCTGCTGCGCGACGGCTTCGACCCCTACCAGGTCGGTCCGGTGGTCAATCCCGGTGTGCTGCTGGACAACGTCTCCAATGTGTGGACGCTGACCACCGCGCCCTACGGCCCGATCTTCCTGCTGCTCGGTGACGGCATCACCTCCATCACCGGTGACAATGTGGTGGCCGGGACCATCGCGCTGCGGCTGGTCATGCTGCCCGGACTGGCGCTCATGCTGTGGGCGGTACCGCATCTGACCAAGCATCTGGGCGGCAAGCCCACCACGGCGCTGTGGCTGGCGGTGCTCAACCCGCTGGTGCTCATCCATCTCATCGGCGGTGTGCACAACGAGATGCTGATGGTCGGGCTGATGGCCGCGGCCATCGCGCTGGTGCTGGAGAAACACCATGTCGCCGGATTCGTGGTGCTGGCCATCGGTGTGGCCATCAAGGCCACCGCGGGGGTGGCGCTGCCGTTCCTGGTGTGGATCTGGATGATCCACGAGCGCGACCGGCGGGCCGAGTTGGCGCGTGCGCAGGGCTCGGACGACGAGGGGCAACTGCCGCATCCGGTGCTCATGTTCGCCAAGATCGCCGGACTCGGCGTCTCGGTGTTCGCGGCGGTCTTCGTGGCCGCCTCGGCGCTGGCCGGGGTCGGTATCGGCTGGCTGACGGCGCTGTCCGGTTCGAAGAAGATCATCAACTGGCTGTCCGCGCCGACCATCATGGCGCACATGGTCACCTGGGTGTCGCCGCTGCGGCTGGAATCGGTGCTGTCGGTGACGCGCATGCTGTGCGCGGTCGCGCTGGTGGTGGGGCTGGTGTGGACGTGGTGGCGGTTCCGGCACAGCGAGCGCGAGGCCGTCTTCGGCATCTGCATCGCGTTCGTGGCCATCGTGATCCTCTCGCCCGCGGCGCTGCCCTGGTACTACTCGTGGCCGCTCGCCCTGGCCGCCGGATTCGCGCTGTCCACCCGGACGCTGCAGTGGCTGGTGGGGCTGTGCACCTGGCTGATGCTGGTGTTCAACCCCGACGGGTCGATCGGACTCTACAACTGGCTGCACGTCGCGGCGGCCACCTTCGCCGCCGTGGTGGCCGCACTGGCGCTGCGCACCGTGGATCCGCTGCGGCTGAGCACCGAGCAC
>NZ_JASCXP010000359.1:0-7864 GCF_030010695.1 Nocardia sp. CC201C | reverse complement strand
CTCGGGCTGGGCTGGAATCTCGGCCTGGTCGCGGGCACCGCCATCATCACCGACACCGTCCCCCTGGCCACGCGCGCCACAACCCAAGGGGCGGTGGATGTTTCCATCGCCATCGCCGGCGCGACCGGCGGTATGGGCTCCGGACTGATGGTCGCCGCCACCGGCTATCCGACCTTGGCACTGGTCGGCGGCGTGCTCGCGCTGGCGGTCGTCCCGGCCGCCGCGCTCACCGCCCGGCGCAACCGGTGATCGCCCAGCGCGTTCTGCCGCGGCCACGACGGCCGACCGACCCCCTACCCGATGGTCCATCCCGGCCCGCCGTGGTCTTCCACGGCGAACCCAGCTCAGACGTTGTCCGCCAACGGCAGTGGACAGGAGGGAGATTCGCCGCACACCAGCAGGTCGTCGCACCCGGCCGCAACGGCCGCGCGCAACGTGTCGCGCCTGGCGGTGAGTTCGGCCAGTGCGGTATCGACTTCGGCCAGCTTGGCCTCGGTCCGCGCGCGTAGCCCCGTACCCGGTCTCCGCTCGACCCCGACCCGGGTGCCGCCCAGCAGATCCGCGACCTCGTCGAGGGTGAATCCGAGCCGCTGAGCGGCCTTGATCAACCGCAGCACGGCCACCGTCCGCTCCGGATAGATCCGATGCCCGCCCAGGGAGCGGTCCGGTTCGGCCAGCAGCCCGCGCCGCTCGTAGTAGCGCACGGTCTGAATGTTCACCCCGGCCGCACGCGCCAATTCCCCGGTCCGCAACCCGGTCACGCCGAACCGCCCTGTTTCGCGCGTGCGGCCAGCCCGTCGAGCACGTCGACCCGAGTGGACGGCACCTCGATGTCCATGTGCACCAAGCGCTCTCCGGCCGTGGTGAACGCGAAGGCGAAGAACGAGCAGCAGCCCGATTCCCGGGCGGCCAGATCACGGGCCCGGGCTTCGGCGGCACCGTCCAGATCCAGCCGCAACCACGTCGGCGACACGCGCTCCACACCGCGCACGGCATCGCGGAAGAGCGCGTCGAATTCCGCCACCCGCGACGGCTGTCGCTCGGACGGGAGCGCACACGCGTCCACCGCCACCCAGGCCCGATCCGACGCGCCCGCACTCGGGTCGGAATTCGCGTCACCGATCCCACGGATCGGAAATTCATCGACCATGACCTACACCTCCCGGCTCGCGAAGGCCACAACTGAGCCTTTCCTTCGAGGCTAAGCCTGTACCCCGGTACCGGATGCAACCCCGGCGTAGACGGTGCCGGTCCGACACCCGCCCGGACGGCGACATCGCTGTACGCCCCGTGATGTCAATCGTCGTCGAACTCCCGCCGGGAAGGCGAGTAGATGGTGGGTCGCGGGGTGAGCGAGATGGTTCCGCGGGTGACGAGACCGCCGTCGTGCTGATCGCCGTGATAGCGCGTGGACAGCTGAGACCAGCGCAGGTTGCCGGTCATGGTGTAGGCGATCCCGTCCAGGTAGGCGCGGATCTCGGAACGGGAACCCAGCGGACCGGCACGGACCACGTCGCAGTCGGCCACGAAGTCGGCTTCCGCCTGGTGGATCAGGGCGACCACCGTGTCGACGGCATCCTGGAGATTCAGGTTGTCACGGTGCAGCAGGACCAGAATGAGATTCATCGCCTCCTCGAGATCGAGTTCCTTGGCGAAGGAGTACAGGTCGTTGACCAAGGCGATATGCGCGATGGCCCGGGCGCGGACGGCACGGATCTCCGGTGCGGCGGCGAGCTCGCCCAGATCGATGCCGAGCGCGTACTCCACGTGGGTGGTGATCCACCAGCCGTAGACATTCGTGAGCCGTTCACTCATGTACCGGTCCGGGTCGAGCGTGATGCCGTTCTGCCGCCGCACCGCTTCCGCGAGGTGACTATCCGCCATCTCCCGCCACGCTTGCCGAGATCTGCGCGCCAGGTGCGGCGTCATCCGCGCCTCGGCGGCCGTGATCACGTCGTGCACGAACCGATGCGCCGGCTCGTCGGGCGGTCGATCGCCGTCGAATACCTGACACCACCGCTCGTGCAGCCGGGTGGTCGCCGCACTGTCGAACTGGATTCCCGGCCGACTGAAGGTGTCGTCGTAGATGGTCACGCCCATCATGAGATTGACCAGATCGACCGTGCGATCACCGAGGGTATCGGGGTAGGCCAGACAGCCGTAGTGCGGGATACGCTGCCGCAGGTACCGTTCGGTCCGGTCCACGTCACCGAAGTAGGACCGCAGGTAAGGGCGGGCGAACGCGGCCGACCGCGCATCCAATTCGGCACAGTCGCGATGACATGCGTGCGGCAACCGGGTGACGATCTCCGGTAGGTGGAAGCTGTCGGGCAGTGCGATCACCGGTCGTCCCTCCTGCGCAGAACGATGCTGTAGGCGGAGACCAGGTCCTTGGCGAGGGCGGCCGACATGTTGTCGGCCATCACCCGCAGCTCCTCCACCGGCCCTGCCACTCCATCCGGGAATGCCCGCTCGATATTGGCCTTGACATCCCGAAACCAGTGCGCCACATCAGCATTGGACGGCAGGACGCGCATGTCCCGGATCTCGAACGAGTTGGCTTCCAGCACCCCGGCGAAGTAGTCCGGGGTCTTCCGATTACCGCACGCGAGCCGGTCGACCTCGTCGGGGATCTCCGAGACGTAGGCATCCAGCCCTCCGGCCGGATCACCTCGGAAGAGGGTGTCGGAGATGATGACAATCCCGCCCGCGGCGACCCTACCGGCCAGCGCCTCGACCGAGGCCTCGTACACCTCGTTCGGAAAATGCGTGTAGACACCGCGAATGATCACCAGATCGTAGGGGTGTTCGGGTTCGGGCAGTAGCCCTAGGTCCTGGCCGTCGCACAGATACAGCGACACCCGGTCGAGCAGCTCGTGATCGGCCAGATACCTTGCACAGTAATCCAATTGGCGAGGACTGATATTGATGGCATCGATGCGGGGACACTCGGGGAACCGCCGCGCCAGCAGGTAGCAGAGGAAACCCCACCCGCAGCCCAGATCCAGAATCCGTCCGATGCGGGGCCGTTCCGCGCCCAGCAGACCGGCCAGCCCGAGTTGCCGGTCGAAGAACCGAACACCCGCCTCCCCCAGCGACAGGTCCCGTGTCGCGCCTTCGTAGACGCCCCATTCGAACAGGCACGTATCCCCCAGCACCTGCCGCCAGACCTCCGGGGAGTCGTCGTAGGTGTAGACGACCTTGTCCCGGTACGGGTTTTCTCGCGGGCTGTCGACGACCGTGTATCCCATCGTGCCGCCGGACCCCGGGGCCGGGGGATACCGCATTGTCCCCCACCTCGCGTTTCCGGAAAATCGCGATGGCGCAACGTCTTCGGTCGACGGGTCGTGAAGCTCGAGCTTTCCGAGCGCTCTGTTCACTGTCATCACCGGGTCCGATCCGGTCGAGCACGAGCGAGGCGAATACGGTCTCAGGCTAGCGCGACCGACAGCCCCGGCAGCCTGACCGGTTGTGCCAGAGCGTGACCGATCGCGCCAGTTCACCGTCGAGCGCGACACCTACCCCCGGCTCCTGAACACCTTCCAGAGAGCCGGTTGCTCGAGCACCGTTTCCACCGCGAACACCCCGCTGTCCTGCAGCAGCGTCTGCATAGTCGCCCCCTTGACCGCGACCTGGATCTGACGCGCGTCCCAATCGCCATCGACGAACAGGCGCCTCCGCTCCTCGACGGCCTCGTCGAGCTGCGCCGCCGACCGACCGTCCTCCTGCCCCACCGTCCGTCCGACCGCGTGGTCCGTGTGCTCGAACTCGTGGACACCTCCGCGGAGCACGTCGGCCGCTCCTGCCGGGGATACGAACATCGCCGAGCGATGCCGTCGACCGCGCCCTTCACCCGCCGCGGAATTTCCTGCGTCATCCGCGACAAAGCCGACAAACGGAATCCCTCTCAGAGGATCTACGCACGAGACGAGCAAGCGGCACACCCGGGCGCGTCGCCGCGGTCCGGAACTGGTCCACATACATGACCGATCAGAGGTGGAAACCACCCCTGACCCGGTCGGGCTGACAGGATTTGAACCTGCGACCACTTGACCCCCAGTCAAGTGCGCTACCAAGCTGCGCCACAGCCCGTTGCCACCGCTGTCGCGGTGCCGGATGAGATTACCTCGAGGAGGGGTGGATTCGCCTAATCGGGGTGGGGTCGGTGTGTTCGGCAGGTGGGGTCAGCGGGTGAGGGGGATGCCGCCGTCGGTGAGGATGCGGGCGAGGTCGGCGGGGAGGGGCATGGGGGTGGTGATGCCGACGGAACTGCGGCCGGTGTTGCCGAGTGGGGCGCGGCCGAGAGCGGAGCCGGGGCCCGCTACCGCCAGGCGGATGATCTGGCCGAGGATTTCGGGGCGGTCGCGGGTGCGCAGGGCGAGGCGGAACATGTGCCAGTGGGCGCGGGTGTGAGGCCACGGCCAGTGCTGGGAGAGGATGTGGGCGCGTTCCAGGGCGTGCCAGCGGGAGTCGAGGTCGGTGGCGCGGCGGGCGGTGGTGAGTTCGGACTCGAAGGCGGTTCGGATGGTGGGCGGCATGGGAGGCACGGGATTCTCCTGTGGGGCAACGGTTCTGTCGCCGACCAGCCTCGCCCGCGGAACGGCGGAACGCTTGGACGAACCTGCTACGCGGTCGATTCGATGATCCAGCGGACATCGCGGAGGTCCGAGGGGGCGATGCCGAACATGCGGTGGCAGACGCGGTTCAGGTGGGAACTGTCAGCGAAGCCCGCGCCGTGGGCGGCGGCGGTGAGGGTATGGCCCGCCGCGACCAGGTCGATGGCCCGCAGGATGCGCAGCCAGCGGATGTAGGGGCGGAACGGCAGGCCCAGTTCGGCGGTGAACAGGTGGGCCAGGCGACTTTCCGACAGGCCCACCGCACGGGCCACCTCCGACAGGCGGAGTGGGCCCGAGTCCAGACGGGTGCGCAAGAGTGCGACCGCTCGGGTGACGGCCGGATGGCGGGGTGGAGTTGGGCAGAGATCGCTGATGTCGTGAAATCGACCGTCCCGGAACCACTTCGGATCATCGACCAGTGTAGTCGCGGCGCGGATCCAGGCATCGATATCGTCGGCCGTGAGGCCGATGAGTCGCTGTCCGACAGCGGAGTCCGGATCCACCAGCACGAGCGTGCCGTCGGACGCTCCCGTGACGACGGCGTGCTCGCGATGGGGCGGGATGAGTGCCGCACGGGCGCGGCGTACGGTGCCGTGCGCGTCGGCCAGCACGAACTCCCCCGCATGCGCGATGACGATCTGCACGGTGCGGTGCGCGTGCGGAGCCGCGGTGCCGATCTCCCCGACCAGTTCGAGCGCCCCGGCCCGCACTCTGACCGTCCCCGACCACATGCCACGAATCTCCTTCACCGCGCGGGCAATACGGTGCCGAGCAGCATGTCGCGCTCCGCGTGCACGCGGGCGCGCAGGGCGTCGACCACCTCGGCGACCTCGGGGCGGCGCAGCGCTTCCGCACGGGTGACGAGCCAGTAGGACAGCCGGACGCCCACCTGGTCGGGGAGGACGCGGACCAGGTCGGCGTGGCGGTCGGCCATGAAGCAGGGCAGCAGGCCCAGCCCGGCCGCGGCACGGGTGGCCTCGACGTGGACGAAAACGTTGGTGGAGGAGATGGATTCGCGCATGCCGTGGGCGAAGGCGGCGGCCAGGTCGAGGTCGTCGACCTGGAGCATGGAGTCGATGAAGTAGACGAAGGGCTGGCCGGTCAGGTCGTCGAGGGTGGCGGGCGCGCCGCGTTCGGCGAGGTAGGAGCGGGAGCCGTAGAGGCCGAGGACGTAATCGCCGAGGCGGATGAGTTCGGCGCGGCGGACCTGCGGTTTGCCCACCACCACTTCGATATCCAGGCCCGAGCGTTGCAGCGAGGCGCGGCGAGTGGCGGCGACGATCTCCAAGGCCACCTTGGGATGCCGACGCCGGACGTCGGCGACCGCGGGGGCGGCCAGGTAGGCGCTGAAACCGTCGGTGGCCGAGAGCCGGACGACGCCCTCGAGAGTGCGTTCACCGCGGGCGTCCGGCGCGAGCGAGCGCACCGCGGATTCGATGGATTCGGCGGCGTGCAATGCCTCCCGCCCCAGATCGGTCAGCTCCCAGCCACCCGCGCCGCGGGTCAGCACGCGGCCGCCCAGCGCCCGTTCCAGCGCGGCGATGCGACGGGAGATGGTGGTGTGGTTGATCCCCAGCTCCTCCGCCGCGGAAACGTAGCGTCCGGTGCGACCGACGGCCAGCAGCACGAGCAGGTCATCCGCATTGGGGCGGGGAGTGGCGGAGGTCACGGCCATTTCTGCATCTTTGCAGATACCCGGTGCGAAAGTGGGCATTGCGGGCGGAGAAATGTGCACGAATACTCTGAACAGTTCAAATCTTGTGGGCCGCATCACAGATGAGGGGTGATGCGGCCGAACGGTAAGGAGAAGTGCGATGAGCGTCGGCGTAGCCGGGCCGCGACCGGGATCCGATCCCGCCCCCACCGGACTCCGAAGGGTGGTGGCGGCCTCCATGGCCGGGACGGTCGTGGAGTGGTACGAATTCTTCCTCTACGGCACCGCGGCCACGCTGGTGTTCAACAAGGTGTTCTTCTCCGAGAACACCAGCGAACTCGACGCCATCCTCGCGGCATTCGTCACCTACGCCGTGGGCTTCGCGGCACGGCCGTTGGGCGGCGTGGTCTTCGGGCACTTCGGCGACAAGTACGGGCGCAAGAAGCTGTTGCAGCTGAGCCTGCTGCTGGTGGGCGCGGCGACCTTCCTGATGGGCTGCCTGCCCACCTTCGGGCAGATCGGGTACTGGGCCCCGGCATTGTTGGTGGCGCTGCGCTTCATCCAGGGCTTCGCGGTGGGCGGCGAATGGGGCGGCGCGGTCCTACTGGTGGCCGAGCACAGCCCGAATCGCAGCCGCGCCTTCTGGTCCGCGTGGCCGCAGGCGGCGGTGCCGATCGGCAATATGCTCGCCACCGTCGTGCTGCTCGTGCTCACCTCGACGCTGTCGGACGCGGCGTTCCTGTCCTGGGGCTGGCGGGTCGCCTTCTGGCTGTCGGCGGTGGTGGTGCTGATCGGCTACTACATCCGCACCAAGATCACCGACGCGCCGATCTTCCTGGCCGCGCAGCAGCAGGCCGAGCAGGAGAAGGCCACCGGGTTCAGTGCGGTCGAGGTGATGAAGCGTTATCCGCGTGGGGTTTTCACCGCCATGGGGCTGCGGTTCGGCGAGAACATCATGTACTACCTGGTGGTCACCTTCTCCATCACCTATCTGAAGGTGCAAGTCGGTGCCGACACCAAGGTGATCCTGTGGTGGCTGCTGGCCGCGCACGCGGTGCACTTCGCGGTGATCCCCATGGTGGGACGGCTCAGTGACCGATTCGGCAGGCGGCCGGTCTATTTCGTGGGCGCGGCCACCGCGGCCACCTGGGGCTTCTTCGCCTTCCCCATGATGGACAGCGAGCACAATGCCGTGATCTTGTTCGCCATTGTGCTCGGCCTGGTGTTCCACGCCTTCATGTACTCGGCACAGCCCGCGATCATGGCGGAGATGTTCCCGACCCGGATGCGGTATTCCGGTGTGTCCCTGGGGTATCAGGTCACCTCGATCGTGGCCGGATCGCTCGCGCCGATCATCGCGGTGAAACTGCTGGACAGCTTCGGCTCGTCGGTTCCGATCGCGGTCTACCTGGCCGTGGCCTGCGCGGTCACCCTCGTCGCGGTGTACTTCGCCCGCGAGACCAAGGGCGCGGACCTGGCCGAGATCGACCGCGCCGACGCCCGCGACCTGGCCACCGCGAGCGATGCGAAGGCGGTGAGCGCGTGAGTGGCTCGGCCACCGGCGATCTGACCGGTCGCACCGCACTGGTGACCG
>NZ_JASCXP010000358.1:0-7900 GCF_030010695.1 Nocardia sp. CC201C | reverse complement strand
TTCGGCCACGGGTGCGGGTGCGACACGCCCGGATGTTCTTGAATTAGCTATGTAATTGCTGAACTGCGTCACGCTCGCTGTCCGATGGGAGATCATCTGCGGCATGCTCGTCGACTCATGGTGTGTGCGTTCGATACACAGTGCGGCGGTACTCGTCGACTACGCGGGTAACCGGTCGATGACCGCCGCACAGGCGCTGGCCGGAACCGGGCTCGCGGCCGCGGATCTGGAGGATCCGGACGTCGAGATCGACATCGCGCAGGAGTTCCGGATCGTCGACAACATCCTCACCGTGACGGGCGACGAACCAGGGCTGGGACTGCTGGCCGGCTTCTCCGTGCACCTGCCGATGCTCGGCAGCCTGGGCATCGCGTTGAGCAGCTGCTCGACCGTACGCGAGATGGCCGAACTGTGGGCCCGCTATGCCGATCTCTCCTTCGCCTACACCCGCTTCAGCCTCGCCGACACGGGGGATCGGGTGCTGGTGCGGCTGGACTCCGAGACCGTGCCCGCGCGGGTGCGGCGCTTCGCGATCGAGCGCGACCTCGCACTGGTGCGCACCGTGCAGCGGGAGCTGTTGAGCTGGGACGTGCCCGTGGAACGGCTCGAGGTGACGCTGCCCTACGCGCCGGTCTACGAGGCGGTCGGCGTGCTGCTCGGTATCGCCGACATCGTCTACGACCGACCCGCCGACGTACTCGTGCTGCGCAGCGCGGATCTGCAGCGGCCCATGCCGCAGGCCAACGCGGTGCTGCGCCGTCAGTACGAGCGGATGTGTGAGCGGTTGGTCGAGCGCCGCCGCGCGCGCATCGGACTCGCCGGACAGGTGCGTGCCCTGCTGGTCCGGCGCGGCGGCGCGGTCGACCAGGCTGCCGTCGCCGCGGATCTGCACATGAGTGTGCGCACGCTGCGCCGCCGCCTCGCCGACGAGGGCACCACCTTCCGCGAACTGGTCTGTGAGACAACGGGAATGCTCGCCGAGGAACTGCTCGCCGCGGGCTTCACCGTCGACACCGTCGCCAACCGCCTGGGCTACGCCAGCCCATCGGCCTTCACGGCCGCGTTCCGGGAGTGGACGGGACAGACCCCGGGCCGCTTCGCCCGCGCCGAGCAGATCGCGCCCCGCCGCAACGGCTCCGGGCCGGATAGGGCGAAAAGTCCGAACCCACACCGGGATTGATCCCGCCGCGGACCGAATCCGATGCTGAGCCGAGAATGCCGCTGCGTCCCACGCGGCACACCCTCGCCATCGGTGAAACTCGCGCCCCGCGGACCTGCCTCCGACACCGAATTGTCCTCGTGGGTGGGCCCGGATCCCGCGCTACCGAGAATGCCGCCGCTGCTGGCACTGCTGCTGCTGTCGTCGCTGCCGCTGTCGGCACCGCTGCCGCTGTCGGCACCGCTGCCGCTGTCGGCACCGCTGCCGCTGTCGGCACCGCTGCCGCTGTCGGCACCGCTGCCGCTGTCGGCACCGCTGCTGCTGCGCTGTCGCTCCCTGCCGCACGGTTCCCCCTGCCGGGAACGCTCTCACCGCGCAGCGAAGCCCACTGCCGCGTGGGATCGCCTGGACCGCAGGGCTTCCGCTCGAGCCCAGGGATGGAGCGAATGCTGGGGTGGCGATAGCGCGATGTTCTTCCTGTCGAGTCCAGGTTCCCGACCGAGTGCTGGGTTGCCGCCGAGCGCTGACCTCCGCTCGAACCCGGCTGGCTGTCGCGAATGACGGCGGCGGGAGTGGAACTGGTGAGGATGACACCGTCGGCCGCGTCGCCGACCAACCGGAGGGCTCGTTCGAGCCCGTTGCGAATCCGGGCCGTTCGAACGCGGGGGTCCCGGCCGTGCGTAGGCGGTGCGTTCGGGTGCGGTGGCCTACCGGCCTCTCGGGGACGGAGGTCAGCGCACCGCGTCGTCGCCGTGTGGGTGCGCGGCGGCGAGTCGTTCGGCGGCGACGCGGGCGATGGTGTGGACCTGGCGGGTGCGGGCCTCCGGGTGGGCGGTGCGTTGCTCCAGGGCGGTGGTGATGCGGGTGAGGGCGGTGGTCGCGTCCTGGACGGTCTGGTTGATCAGGCTGTGGCGGGCGGTGAGGTCGCGGTGGGCGTGGACGAGGTCGGTGTGGTGGCGTCGCAGCTCGGTGATCCGGTTGAGCAGATCGGCGACCTCCCGGGTGGTGAGGGTGACGGTCGGGTGGCCCTCGCCGCGCAGGATCGCCTCGGCGGAGATTTCGGCACAGCGGGCGTGCAGTAGGTCGAGAATGTCGGTCAGGGGGTCCACCTCCCACGGTGCGGCGGGGTTTTCGGGTGCCCCGTCGGTCGGTTTCGGCGCGCGGCCAGGGCTGCCCGGACGTCGTGCTCACCGTCGATTCGGAGACGATACGCGCGGGTAACACGGACTCGCATGTACATATGTGTGGGGTAAGGGTGCAGACTACCCGGGACAGCCAGTCGCACATCTCGCCCGATCGGGCCAACGTAGTGGAGTGGGAAGGAGTCGGCGAGTGTTCAGCCGTGTCGCCATCGTGAACCGGGGTGAGGCCGCCATGCGTCTCATCCATGCTGTTCGGGACCTGGCTGCGGAGACCGGATCGACGATCGAGACCGTCGCGTTGCATACCGACGTCGATCGGAATTCGACGTTCGTGCGCGAGGCCGATATCGCGTACGACCTGGGTCCCGCGTCCGCCCGCCCGTACCTGGACCTGAAGGCGCTGAAGCAGGCCCTGCTCGCGACGAAGGCCGACTCCGCTTGGGTCGGTTGGGGTTTCGTGGCCGAGGATCCGGCCTTCGCGGAACTGTGTGAGCAGATCGGCGTCACCTTCATCGGCCCGAGCCCCGAGGCCATGCGCAAGCTCGGCGACAAGATCGGCGCCAAGCTGATCGCCGAGGAGGTCGGCGTGCCGGTCGCGCCGTGGAGCCGCGGCGGAGTCGAGACGGTGGAGGACGCGGTCGCCGCGGCCGAGCAGATCGGCTACCCGCTGATGCTGAAGGCCACCGCGGGTGGCGGCGGGCGCGGCATCCGGAAGATCACCAGCGAGGCCGAACTCGTCGATGCCTATGAACGCACCCGGCAGGAAGCCGCGCGCGCGTTCGGCAGCGGTGTCGTGTTCCTGGAGCGCCTCGTCACCGGCGCGCGGCACGTCGAGGTGCAGGTGATCGCGGACGGTCAGGGCACCGCGTGGGCGCTCGGCGTGCGCGACTGCTCGGTGCAGCGGCGCAATCAGAAGATCATCGAGGAGTCGGCCTCGCCGGTGCTGCGGCCCGATCAGGCGGCCGAGCTGAAGGCGTCGGCGGAACGACTGGCCGTCGCGGTGGGCTACCGCGGCGCGGCCACCGTCGAATTCCTCTACCACCCCGGCGACGAGCTGTTCGCCTTCCTCGAGGTCAATACCCGACTGCAGGTCGAGCATCCGATCACCGAGTGCACCACCGGATTCGATCTGGTCCGAGCACAGCTGCACGTCGCCTCCGGCGGCAAGCTGGAGGGTGAGCCCCCGGCCGAACGCGGCCACGCCATCGAGGCGCGGCTCAACGCCGAGGATCCCGACCGCGACTTCGCGCCCGCCCCGGGCCGCATCGCCCGGCTGAATCTGCCCGCCGGGCCGGGCATCCGGGTCGACACCGGGGTCAGCGAGGGCGACACCATCCCGGCCGACTTCGACTCCATGATCGCCAAGATCATCGCCTACGGCCGCAATCGTGACGAGGCGCTGGGCCGCCTGCGCCGCGCGCTGACCGAGACCCGGGTCGTCATCGAGGGCGGCGCCACCAACAAGAGTTTCGTGCTCGAGCTGCTGAACCAGCCCGAGGTGATCGACGCCAGCGCCGACACCGGCTGGATCGACCGGGTGCGCGGCGAGGGCCGCCTGGTCTCCGACCGCCACTCCGCCATCGCGCTGGCCGCGGCCGCCATCGACGCCTACGAGGAGGACGAGCGGGTCGAGCGGCACCGGCTGCTGTCCACGGCGGCGGGCGGACGCCCGCAGGTGCAGCATCAGAGCGGTCGCCCCTGCGACCTGAAGCTGCGCGGCGTCGGCTATCGGGTGCGCGTGGCCCGGATCGGCGCGCACCGCTTCCGCATCGGCATCGAGTCCGGTGGCGATATCCGCACCGCCGACGTCGATCTGGAGCGTTTCGACAGCCACGCCGGGCAGATCGTGGTGAACGGCACCCGGTATCGCCTGATCACCGGTACGCACGGGCCGATCCACCTGGTCGAACTCGACGGCGTCACGCACCGCATCAGCCGCGACGAGGGCGGTGTCGTCCGCTCACCCGCCCCCGCGCTGGTGGTCGCCACCCCGCTGGCCGTCGGCGACGAGGTCGAGGCGGGCGCACCGGTGCTGGTGCTGGAGAGCATGAAGATGGAAACGGTGCTGCGTGCGCCGTTCCGCGCCCGGCTCAAGGAATGCGCGGTCTCGGTCGGCACCCAGGTGGAGACCGGCGCGCCGCTGCTGCGGCTGGAGCCGCTGGTCGAGGACGGCGAAGAGGACGAAACCGGTACCGCCGCCGCGGTCGACCTGGACCTGCCCGGCGAGGCCGCGCCGGTGCTGCCGCACGAGCGGCTGGCGCGCGGCATGCAGGATCTGCGCAGCCTGCTGCTCGGTTTCGACGTCGACCCGCACGATGAGCGCCGGGTGGTCGAGGACTACCTGACCGCGCGGCGGGCCGCCATCGCGGACAACCGCCGCCCGCTCGCCGAGGAACTGGAACTGCTGGAGGTCTTCGCCGATCTCGCCGAACTGAGCCACAACCGCTCCGGTGACGAGGACGGCGGCCACGGGCACGTGCACAGCGCCCGCGAGTACTTCCACAGCTATCTGCAGAGCCTGGACGCGGAGCGGGCGGGTCTGCCGGATTCCTACCGCGCCAAGCTGTCCCAGGCGCTGAGCCATTACGGCGTCACCGAGTTGGACCGGACGCCCGACCTCGAAGGCGCGGTGTTCCGCGTCTTCCTGGCCCAGCAGCGCCCGTCCGACACCGTCACCGTCATCACCACCCTGTTGCGCGAATGGCTGCGGGAGCCGGTGCCGGATCAGGCGCTGCGCGAACCGGTCGGGCTGGTACTGGAGCGACTGGTGGTCGCCACCCAGGTGCGCTTCCCGGTGATCGCGGATCTGGCGCGCGGCGTGGTGTACGCCTGGTTCGGTCTGCCGCTGCTGCGGCGCAACCGCGCCCGCGTGTACACCAATGTGCGCAAACAGCTCAGCTACCTCGACGCGCATCCGGACACCCCGGATCGCGCCGACCGCATCGCGGAGATGGTGCGCAGCACCGAGCCGCTGGTGAAGCTGCTCGGCCAGCGTCTGGTGCGCGGCAGCGTGGACAACACCGTCATGCTCGAGGTGCTGACCCGCCGCTACTACGGCAACAAGGACCTCATCGGGGTGCGCGCCGAGGAGGTCGGCGGCTGCCGCTACGTCGTCGCCGAACGCCGCGGTTTGACCCTGGTGTCGGCGGCGGTGCGCTTCGACGCGCTCGACACCGCGCTGCGCGGGCTGGCCGAGCTGTCCGGCGGCGCGGCCTCCATCGAGGCGGATATCTACCTCAGCTGGGAGAACCAGCCGGAGGACTTCGAGGCCATGGCCGCGGCATTGCAGGAAAAGCTTGCCGCGCAATCACTTCCGAATCAGGTGCACCGCATCACCACCACCGTCGCGGGCAGCGGCGGCGCGGTCATGCACCATCACTTCACCTTCCGGCCGTCGGCGACCGGGATGGCGGAGGAGCGGCTCATCCGCGGCCTGCATCCGTTCATCGCGCAGCGCATGCAGATGAAGCGGCTGCGCAAGTTCGACCTGACCCGACTGCCGTCCTCGGACAACGACGAGGTGTACCTGTTCCGCGCGGTCGCCAAGGAGAACCCCTCCGACGAACGGCTCATCGCCTTCGCGCAGGTGCGCGACCTGGCCGCGCTGCGCGAGCACGACGGCCGCCTGCTGGCGCTGCCGACGGCCGAGATCGCGGTGGCCACCTGCCTGGATTCGATTCGCCGGGCACAGGCCCAGCGGCCGTCGGCCAAGCGCTTCAACACCAACCGCATCGTCATGTACATCTGGCCCCCGGTGGATGTCACCCGCGAGGAGTTGGAGACGGTGATCGGCGGGCACGTGCTGCCGATGACGGTGGGCGCGAACCTCGAGGAGATCCTGCTCATCGCCCGGCAGCGCGATCCGCGCAGCGGTGAGCTGACCAAGGTCGCGGTCCGCATCTCCTTCGACGCCACCGGCACCCCACAGGTGAGCGTGGGCGAGCGCACCGACGAGGCGGTCGAGCCGATCGACGCCTACCGGCAGAAGGTGTTGCGCGCCAGCAGCCGCAATACCGTCTACCCGTACGAGCTCACCGGTCTGCTCGGGGAATTCACCGAATACGACCTCGACGCCGACCACGCCCTGGTGCCGGTGGATCGGGCCAAGGGGCGCAATACCGCGGCCATGGTCGCCGGTGTGGTCACCACCCCGACCGAACTGCACCCGCAGGGCGTCACCCGCGTGGTGCTGCTCGGTGATCCGACGAAATCCCTCGGCGCGCTGTCGGAACCGGAATGCCGCCGGGTGATCGCGGCACTGGATCTGGCGGAGCGGATGCGGGTGCCGCTGGAGTGGTACGCGCTGTCCTCCGGCGCGCGCATCTCCATGGAGTCGGGTACCGAGAACATGGACTGGGTGGCGGCCGCGCTCAAACGCATCGTCGAGTTCACCCAGGACGGCGGTGAGATCAATATCGTGGTCGCGGGCATCAATGTCGGCGCGCAGCCGTACTGGAACGCCGAGGCCACCATGCTCATGCACACCAAGGGCATTCTGGTGATGACCCCGGATTCGGCCATGGTGCTCACCGGCAAGCAGTCCCTCGACTTCTCCGGCGGCGTCTCGGCCGAGGACAACTTCGGCATCGGCGGCTACGACCGCGTGATGGGTCCGAACGGGCAGGCGCAGTACTGGGTGCCGAACCTGACCGCGGCCCGCGATGTGCTCATGTCGCACTACGAGCACACCTATGTGGCCCCGGGCGAGCAGGCGCCGCGCCGGGCGCGGACCACCGACCCGGTCGACCGCGACGTCTCCTCCTTCCCGCATACGCTGGCGGGCAGTGATTTCACCACCGTGGGTGAGATCTTCTCCGCCACCGCCAATCCGGATCGCAAGAAGCCCTTCGACATTCGGACCGTCATGCGGGCGCTGGCCGACCAGGACCACCCGGTGTTGGAGCGCTGGGCCGGGATGGCCGACGCCGAGACCGCGGTGGTGCAGGACGCGCATCTGGGCGGGATTCCGGTGTGCCTGCTCGGTATCGAGTCCCGCGGGGTGCCGCGCCGCGGCTTCCCGGCCACCGACGGACCCGACACCTACACGGCGGGAACGCTGTTCCCGCGCTCGTCGAAGAAGGCAGCGCGCGCGATCAACACCGCCAGTGGGAACCGGCCGCTGGTGGTGCTGGCGAATCTGTCGGGTTTCGACGGCTCCCCGGAGTCCATGCGCAAGTTGCAGCTCGAGTACGGCGCCGAGATCGGCCGGGCGATCGTGAATTTCGACGGGCCGATCGTGTTCTGCGTCATCTCGCGGTATCACGGCGGTGCGTTCGTGGTGTTCTCCAAGGCGCTCAATCCGAATATGACCGTACTCGCCATCGAGGGCTCCTACGCCTCGGTGCTGGGCGGCGCGCCCGCCGCGGCGGTGGTGTTCTCCGGTGAGGTGAACGCCCGCACGGCAGGCGATGCGCGGGTGCGGGAGTTGCAGGAGCGGGCCGCCAATGCCATCGGCGCCGATCGCGCGGCGCTGACGGCGGAACTCGACGAGCTGCGGGCCTCGGTCCGCGCGGAGAAGCTCGGCGAGGTGGCCGCGGAATTCGACGGTGTGCACGACATCCAGCGCGCCGTCGACGTCGGCTCGGTGGACGCCATCATC
>NZ_JASCXP010000357.1:0-7905 GCF_030010695.1 Nocardia sp. CC201C | reverse complement strand
CGAGCGCGTGCCGCCGGGTGGGCGGCCGCACGGCGATATAGGTGTTCCGGTGCGCGCCGAGTCCCGCACCGGAGTCGCCCCGGACGGTGGCGGTGCGGATGTCGAGATCCTTGACTACGTCCATTCCCGATCAGGTGCCCACCCGCGCGGCGGCCCAAACCACCCGTGGCAACCCTCCTTGACAGAGGTGTGGCAGATGCCCCGCACACGGGCCGGAGCGCGGCGGGGTCGGCGAAGATCCGGGCTTGGGGGGCACACCCCGCATTCGGTCAGGAGACGGCGGGCGCCGCGAAGATCCGGGCGATGAACGCGGCGGTGGCCTCGTGCATCGCCGCGTTCATATCGGTGTGCGCGCCGAGGCCGAGGACGGTCCGGAAGTCCACGCCGTGCGCGGCGAACTGAGCCATCAGGGCGGCGTGCAGCGGGGAGGGCACCGTGGTGTCGGTAGCGTTGACCAGCAACAGGATCGGGCGGTCGTACCCGGCGACGGGTACCTCCATGTAGCCGGTGAGCGTGCTGCGGAATCGGTCGTCCACCAGCGGCTGGGCCAGCAGGTCGCCGAGGGACAGTCCGGCCAGGCGCTCGGCGATCTGCGCCGAGCACAGCCCACCGATGCTGTCGAGCACCGCGCGACCGGTGGGGCTGAGGTAGTGGTTCACGTCGAAATCCGGTCGGGCGGCCCGCAATCCGGCGAGAATGTAGGCGGAGAAATCGGTGATCTTGTCGAGCGCGCGGGCGTTCGGTACCCACGGACCCATCAGGGGTGCGACCTTCTCCACATCGGATTCCGGATCGAGGGCGATGGTGCCGCGGAAGTCGAGTTCGGGAGCGTAGGTGGCCTGGAGGTGGGCCGCGCCCAAGGCCGCCTGGCCGCCCTGTGATTCCCCGAAGACCGCCCAGGTGCGGGAGAGACCCGGATTCGCCGCCCGCGCGGCCCGCACCAGATCGATGGCCGCGGTGGCTTCGGTGCGGATCTCCAGGTAGGGGTGCGTGCCGGTGTCGAAGCGCCCCAGGCCCAGATAGTCGGGGGCCACCACGGCCACCCCCCGGGCCACCAGGTCGCGAAACAGCGGCCACAGGTCGTCGGCGTCCGGGGTGGTCTGTCCGCCGCAGTTCGGCCCGAGACCGCTGGTGCCGTGGTCGTACACCATGATCGGCCAGCCGTCCGGCGGCGGCGGTCCGGCGGGAACGAACAGTGCGCCGCTGGCGGGGACCGGTTCGCCCTGCGATCCGGTCATCCAGTAGTCGATCACCGCCCCCTGGGCCATGCCGCGCCAGCCCGCCGGTTGGGCGATGACGTCGATGAGGCCGCCGGGCGTCGCGGCGGGTGCGGCGGTGGCCGGTGCCGCCGTGGCCAGCAGGGCGACCGCCACCGCGGATCCGATCAGTGCCCGACGCAGCGCGCCCATGAATCAGCCTCCTATCGCCTGTGCGGGCCGCCGCCGACCCGGTCCGACGGTAGCTGATCCATAGCTAGAGAACGGCGACCGGGGCGACCGGCGTTCCGGTCGCCCCCACGAAGGGTTCCGGCATGGCGGACAGCAGAAACTCGTATCGCCGTTCCTGCGCGCACACCGCCGACAGTTCCTCGAGATTCCAGTTCTGCCCCTGCACCATCCCCATATCGACCAGGTGCAGCGCGTGCACCGCCAGGAAGAGGTTCTCGATCTCCGGCGGGAAGATCTCGAAGACCAGCGTGTCGTTGGCGACGGCCGCGACATCGCGCGCGTGGAACCATTCCGGGCATCGGATCGACAGTCCGGGCGAGGGCATGGCGTAGGCGTCGCGGTCACCGGCGAGAAAGAGCCGCAGCTGTCCGGTGCGCACCAGCACCACGTCCCCGGCCCGCACCCGCACTCCCCCGAAATCCTCGGCCGCCGTCAGATCCTCCGGTGTGACAGCGTGATTCGACGGCAGGCTCGCGACGCCGTGGGCGGCCGCCACATCCAGCAGCACACCGCGCGACACGATGTGACGCGCCTTCTCGATGCCGCTGAAGGCGCAGCCGTGGTGGGCGGTGATGCTGTCGGCGGGGCGTCCGTTGTAGATGCGGCCGTGGTAAGAGATGTGTGTCAGCGCATCCCAGTGCGTTCCGGCCTGCAAACCCATCGTCACCGCGTCGTCGCTGGTGGCGATGGTCCCGGGGCCGAACATCTCCCAGTTCACCGCGAGCATGGTGTGCAGCGGGTTCACCCGGCCGGGAATCAGCCCGGTCTGGATCCCCTGCTGGCGCAACGGCACCGCCAGCGGCACCCGCCGTCCCGTCCGCACCGTCGCGGCCGCGGCCCGCACCACCTCGTCGGTGATGAGGTTGAGCGTGCCGATCTCGTCGTCGGAACCCCAACGCCCCCAATTGTTCACGCGCTCGGCGACGGCCAGGAACTCGGACGGTAGCGCCATGGTGGGCAAACTACCGGAAAAATCGCCCGCGCCACACCGGCGTGAAGATTGCCGACCGGTAGCCCTAGTGGTTCCATGAGCCCACGACCTGATGGTTTGGCATCCCGCACACCGAACGCTGCCCACCCGAAACACTGTGCTGGCGAAAGGGGCTGCGCCGGATGCCTGCGCGCGAGAAACGCTGGTGCCATTGCGGAATCACACTGCTCGCGGCGATCGCGACCCTCGCGCTCACGAGCGCGCCCGCATCCGCACACGACGGGGGCCGCGCACCGGTCGGCGCGAACGACTGGAGCTGTACGCCCACGGCGGCGCACCCGGAACCGGTGCTGCTGGTGCACGGCACCTGGGGCAACCAGAACTCCTGGGACACACTGGCTCCCGTGCTGAAGACACACGGCGTCTGCGTGTTCACGCTCAACTACGGTCACGCCGCCGCCAGCCTGCGCGGCACGGCCCCGGGCGTCTTCGGGACGGCGGATATGCGCACCTCCGCCAAGGAGCTGGCGGCCTTCGTCGACCGGGTGCGCACCGCCACCGGCGCGGCGAAGGTCGATGTGGTGGCGCACTCCCAGGGCGGCCCCCTGGTTCGGCAGTATCTGCGCTTCGAGGGCGGTGCGCATCGAGAAGACCCGAGCCGCACCAGCATTCGGCGTCTGATCAGCATCGCCGCCACCCATCACGGCACCACCGCCGAAGGCCTGCGCTACCTGCTGCCCTCCGGCAGCGCCGGTGCGGTGGCCGACAGCCTGATCGCCCGGGTGCTGGGGACCGCGGCAGCGCAGCAGCTCATCGACAGCGAGTTCCTGGCCACGCTCAACGCCGCCGGTGACACCGAACCCGGTGTCGCCTACACCGCCATCGCCAGCCGGGTGGACCGCGTGGTCACTCCGCCGGAGGCCACCTTCCTGCGCGCCGGACCGCGCGCCACCGTCACCAATGTCTGGGTGCAGGACGTCTGCCCGACCGACACCCACCACCACGGCATCCTCCCCGAATCCCCCGCTGTGTCCTATCTGGTGCACCGGGCGCTCGGCCTGCCCTATCGCGGCACACCCTGCCCCGCGGACTGACGCTCCGGCCGATCCCGCCGCAGCGCTCCCGGCCGGGGCGGTCCGGCCGGTCCGTCACCCTCTCATGACGCGCGCCGCGCGGGCACCGACGCACCGTCGAGTTGGCGCAGCAGCTCGGCGGTGGTCGACACCGCGCCGCAGCGGCGGGCGGTGTAGTTCAGGGCCATCAGGTGCTCCTCGCGGCTGAAATCCGCCGTGGCGTCCAGGGCCAGGAAGGGCCGCACATCGCTCATGAAGGCTTCGGCGGCGCTGAGCATGCAGCCCATATGGGCGTAGACGCCGGTGACCAGGAGATGGTCGCGGTTGTAGTAGCCGAGCAGTTCGCGCAGGTCGGTGCGCTGGAAGGCGGAGTAGCGCCATTTGGTGACCTGGATGTCGCGGTCGTCGGGGCGCAGTTCGGCGATCACCTCGGTCTCGGGGCCGTGCGACATGCCGGTGCCCCAGAAGTCGGCGAGGATGCCGCGGCGGGACGGATGCTGGTCGCCCGGCTGCATGGTGTAGATGACCGGAATCCCCAACTCGTGGCAGCGGTTTCGCAGTCGCGCGATATTGGCGATGAGGGTGCGCGCCGGTTCCGCCCCGGTGTCGTAGGCGGCCAGGAAGTACTGCTGCATATCGTGGATGAGCAGCGCGGTGCGGGCCGGATCGACGGTCCACTCCACCTGATTGGCGGTCACCTCCTCGGGCGTGGGCATCGGATAGGGCGCGATCGGCGGAATAGGCATGAGATCTCCCGAAGTCGTGTGCGTGGCGGTCAGCCGACGGTGAGCGGTAGGTCCGCGATGCCGAGCGGAGCCAGGATGCGCTGGAATTTGCCGGTGGTCTCGGCCAATTCGGCCACCGGATCGGATTCGGCCACGATGCCGCCGCCCGCGTGCGCCAGCAGGCTCAGACCGTCGGCGGCCAGTTCGGCGCAGCGAATGCTGACCATCCACTCGCCATTGCCCGCGGCGTCGCACCAGCCCACCGCGCCCGCGTAGAAGCCGCGGTCGCCCTCGAGTTCGGCGATCAGCCGCGCCGCCTCGGCGGTGGGGGTACCGCAGATGGCCGGGGTGGGGTGCAGGGCCGCCGCCAACTCCAGTGCGGAGGGGCCGTCGGCGCGCACCGTGGCGGTGATCGGGGTGCCGAGATGCCACATCTCGGGGGTGCTGGTGAGTTCGGGGGCGGGCGCGACCACCTCGGCGCAGCGGTCGCGCAGCACGCCGCTGACCTGGTCGACCACATAGCGGTGCTCGTGCTGATCCTTCGAGGAGCCGAGCAGTGTCTCCGCCACCACCCGGTCGGCCCGCTCGTCGTCGAGAATCCGCCGTGCCGATCCGGCCAGCGGATGGCTGAGCACCTCGGTGCCGTCGCGTCGGAGCAGGATTTCCGGGCTCGACCCGACGAGATGCCTGCCGGTGTACGGCGCGCCCGCGGCGGACAGGTCCACCAGGAAACCATTGCCCATGGGATCGGTCGACACCAGGCGGTCCAGGATCTCCACCGCCCGCGTCGCGACGGCGGCACGGGCGCGAATCGACCGGGCCAGCACCACTTTTCGAATGGGATGCGTCTCATCGGCCAGCAGCCGCACCGCCGCGGCCACCCGCCGCACGTGGGTGTCGGGCTCCGGAACGGCGGCCTCGAAGTCGAAGACCGGACGGCTACCGGCGTCGGGTACGTAGCCGGATTCGGTCACGGTGATCGAGTCCGGCGCCCACAGCGCCGCCGGGGCGTCCGGCGCGAAGGGCAGCGCGCCGACGATATGGCCGACCTCGCCCGCGCGCAGCGCCGACACCGCATCGTGTGCGGATCGGAAGACGCGGCCACCGCGCCCCGCCACCACCGTGCGGTAGGGGCGGGCGAGCACGAAGGCGGGGTCCGCGCTGTCGGTCGAATCGGTATCTGGTGTGGCGGAAATAGGGATCATCCTCTCGGGTCACATATCGAGGGTCGCGCCGCCGTCCACCCGCAGATCGTGCAGGGTGATGTGGCGAGCGTCGTCGGATACCAGAAAGCGCACGGCCGCGGCGATATCGGCGGGACGCGCGATGCGGCGCAGCGGGATGCCGAGCCGGAACTGCTCGGGATCACCGGCCAGCAGACCGGCGTGGGCGGCATCGTCGAGGGGGTGGTCGTCGCCGTCGGCGTACAGGCCGCGCAGCATGGCGGTGTCGGTGGAGCCGGGTGAGACCAGGTTCACCCGGACGCCGTGCGGAGCGACCTGGAGGGCGAGCGCGCGGGTGTAGGCGGTGGCGGCGGCCTTGGCGGCGCAGTAGGCGGCCATGCCGACGCGGGGCGTGCTCGCGGCGTTGGAGGAGACCACCACGATGGCGCCGCGTCCGGCGGTGACCATCTCCCGGGCCGCCCGCTGGGTGACGTGCATGGTGCCGGTGGCGTTGACTGCGAAGCTGCGGTCCCACACCTCCGGCGTGATATCCAGTGCCGTCCCGGAATCCATGACTCCGGCGGCGTGCACCAGCACGTCGGCCGGGCCGAACTCGCCGGTGAACCGGTCGAAGGCGGCTCGCACCGATGTCGCGTCGGCCACATCCACCTCGGCGGCGTGCACGGATCCGCCGGTGCGGTCGGCGATCTCGCGCGCCACCTGGTGCACCCGCGGATCACGGTCCCAGAGCGCCAGCACTTGCGCTCCGCTCGCGAGTTCGGCGGCGACGGCCGCTCCGATCCCCGCGGCCGCGCCGGTCACGACGACCGCGCGCTTACCCGAATCGATCATGAGCATAAGGTTAGCCTAACCTGATAAGAATAGGGGCGCGTGCCGCTCCCCGGTGTGCGCGAGTGTCGACAGAATCCGTGAAAGAAGGTGTGCCCCAATGCCATCGACCGTTCTCCCCGGCTTCGTCCCGTGGCCGACCGATGAGGCGCGACGGTATCGAGAACTCGGCTGCTGGACCGGAGAGACCTTCGGCGACGTGCTCGCCGCCCGCGCGGCCACCGCCGGAGCGGCCGTCGCGGTCGTGGACGAGCGGCACCGCTGGACCTACGCCGAACTCGACCACCGCTCCCGATCGCTGGCCACCGGGCTGGCCCGGATCGGCATCCGCCCGCGCGATCGGGTGCTCGTACAACTGCCCAATCGCGCGGAATTCGTGGAGGCGGTCTTCGCGCTCTTCCGGCTCGGCGCGCTGCCGGTGTTCTGCCTGCCCGCGCATCGGCAGGCGGAACTGGTGCCGATCGCCACGGCCAGCGCCGCCACGGCCGTCATCACCAGCGGGGTGCATCAGCGCTTCGACTATGTGGCGCTGGCGGATTCGGTCCGCGCGCAGGTGCCGTCCCTGCGCCATATCCTCGTGGTCACCGACGACGCGGACGCCGCGCTGCCGGAGGGGGCGCACGATATCGCGGCCTTGCGGGACGAACCCGGTGAGCTGCCCGCGCCCGCGGCGAGCGATGTCGCCTTCCTGCAACTGTCCGGCGGCAGCACCGGTATTCCGAAGCTCATTCCCCGCACCCACGACGACTACCTCTACAGCGTGCGACGCAGTGCCGAGATCTGCGAACTCGACACCGACACCGTCTATCTCGCGACCCTGCCGGTGGCGCACAACTTCCCGATGAGCTCGCCCGGCATTCTGGGCGCGCTGTGGGCGGGCGGCACGGTGGCCATGACCCCGGACCCCACGCCCGCGACGGCCTTCCGGGCCATCGAACGCTTCGGGGTGACCATCACCGGGCTGGTGCCGCCGCTGGCCCGGCTGTGGGTGGAGAAGGCCGAGAGCGGCGACACCCCGGACCTGTCCAGCCTGCGGGTGGTGCAGGTGGGCGGGGCCCGCTGCCAGGAGGAGTTGGCGCGCCGGGTGGGTCCGGCGCTGGGCGTGACCCTGCAGCAGGTCTTCGGCATGGCCGAGGGCCTGGTCTGCTACACCCGGCTCGACGATCCGCTCGAGGTGGTGGTGAGCACCCAGGGCCGCCCGATGTCCGAACACGATCGCGTCATGGTCGTGGACGACACCGGCGCGGAGGTGCCGCCCGGCGCGCCGGGAAATCTGATCACCCACGGCCCGTACACGATTCGCGGCTACTACGACAATCCCGAGGCCGATGCCCGCAGCTTCACCGCGCAGGGCTGGTACCGCACCGGCGATATGGTACGCATCCGCCCGGACGGCAATCTGGACGTGCTGGGCCGGGCCGGGGACTGGGTGAACCGCGGCGGCGAGAAGGTCTCGGCCGAGGAGTTGGAGGCGCATCTGCTGGCCCATCCGGGAATTCGGGACGCGGTCATCGTCGGAACCCCGGATCCGGTGCTGGGACAGCGCATCTCCGCCTTCGTTCAGCCCACCGACCCGGCGGACCGGCCCACCCTGACCAGCGTGCGGGCCTTCGTGCGCGAGCGCGGGGTGGCGGCGTGGAAGATGCCGGACACGGTGGTGGTCGTGGACGAGTTCCCGGAGACGGGCGTCGGCAAGACCAGTCGCAAGGAACTGCG
>NZ_JASCXP010000356.1:0-7906 GCF_030010695.1 Nocardia sp. CC201C | reverse complement strand
TG
This sequence comes from Nocardia sp. CC201C, assembly GCF_030010695.1. Classification (NCBI taxonomy): domain Bacteria; kingdom Bacillati; phylum Actinomycetota; class Actinomycetes; order Mycobacteriales; family Nocardiaceae; genus Nocardia; species Nocardia sp. CC201C. The sequence goes on along the minus strand of NZ_JASCXP010000356.1, from coordinate 7,904 downwards.
CGGGACGCGCGCGACCAGCTGCGGGAGCTGCCGCCGAGCCGGGACCGCGACCGTTTCCTGCTCGCCTACGACGGCGCGCTGGGACTGTACGCCGACGATCCGACCGATGGCATCGCGCTGTTGCGCCGCAACCGCGGCACCGCATCCGAGCTGCGGCAGCGGGATCCGGTGGTGCGCCTGGCGCTGTCGACGCAGGCGATCGTGCTCGGCGATACCGACGCCACCCGCGACCTGCTCACCGAACTCGCCGAGGACTGCCGCGCCCAGGGTGCGGCGGGCTGGCTGGCCACTGTCGAATCACGCGTGGCCCAGGTGGAATTCATGGCCGGGCGGTTTCGCGAGGCGGAGCTGCTGGCCACCGAGGCCGCCCAGCTCGGCGACCATGCCGAGCAGCCGGTGCGCGGCACCCACGCGGCCGCGGTACTGGCACTGACCGCCGCCGCGATGGGCGATGCCGCACGCTGCCTGGAGCTGGTCGAGAGGTACCGGCAGGGGCCGCCTATCGCCGCCATGCACCGCACCCAATTCGATTGGGCGGTGGCGGTACTGGATATGGCCCGCGGAGACTTCGAATCCGCACTGGACCGGATGGAGGCCCTGGACCGCACCCCGATGAATCGGCACGGCCAGTGGCTGTCCGTCTACGCCGACCGCATCGAGGCCGCGGTGCGCACCGGCCGGCCGGAGCGGGCCCGGGAACCGCTGGAAGCCCTGCGGATCTGGGCCGCGGCACTGGAGGCCCCGTGGGCGGAGGCGCTGCTGCTGCGCGGGCGGGCGGTACTGACGGACGACCCGGATGCCTACACCCGAGCCCTGGAGCTGCATGCCGCCGCGGGTCGCTGGTTCGACCGGGCCCGCACCGGTCTGTTGTACGGCGAATGGCTGCGCCACCAGCACCGCTTCGCCGCCGCGCGCACCGAATTGCACACGGCCGCTGACTCGTTCGACCGGGTGGGCGCGAACTCCTGGGCGGAGCGGGCGCGCGCGGAGCTGCGTGCCGCGGGTGCGGTGGCGGCCACCGGCCGCGAATCCGTCGCGGCTTTGACACCGCAGGAACTGCAGGTGGCGCGGCTCGCCGCGACCGGAGGCACCAATCGGGAGATCGCGGCCCGCCTGTTCCTGAGCCCGAAGACGGTGGGACATCATCTGTCGCGGGTCTTCCGCAAGCTCGGGGTCGCCAATCGAGTGGAACTGGCCCGCCTGGAGCTGAATTGAGCCCGTGACGGTCCGGACCGAGACCGTGGTGACGAGGCGGACGTCGAATTCGGGGGAGGCCGCCTCGCCACACGGATCGGCGGCACGGCGAGGGATGCCGTACCGCCGCTGACCAGACTAGGAAGACGGCGGTCGCGCCGGTATCGGGCGAATGCCCTAATCGGCCGTGGCGGGCGGCGATCGATACCAGGGGGCGTCCGGTAAGCGAATGTTCGGAGCTGGCGGGGGCAGCCGGGATTCGGCCGCGACCTCCGCTACGGCACCAGCCCGCAGCAGCATCAGCCCGCTACAGCAGCGACCCGCAGCAGCATCAGCCCGCAGCGGAGCAGACAGCGATCAGCGGGGTGGATGCCAGTCGAGCGTGGGTGCCAGCGAGTTCAGCATCACCCGGCCCGGGAGCAGCCGCAATGCCAGATTCCGGGCCGCGACGGCCGGGAGCGAATGCCGCTGCGCGAGTGCGCCCATGAGATGGGAGCGCTCGGCGATGCCCTGCACGCGGGGACGCCGCGCGCGGTCGTAGGCGGCGAGTGCGGCGGCGGTCTCCTGGTGTGAGTCGAGCGCGGCCGCCAGCGTGAGGGCGTCCTCCAGGGCCTGATTCGCGCCCTGACCCAGATCCGGTGTCATGGCGTGCGCCGCATCGCCGAGCAGCGCGATCCGGCCGTTGGCGAAGCTGGCCAGATGCGGCAGTTCGAGAATGTCGTGTCGGAGCACCGCCGACTCGGTGGCGGCCGCCAACAGTTCGGGAATGGGGTCGTGCCAGGAACCGAAGCGACGTCGCAGCTCCGCCAGCTCACCCTCGTCGCCGCACTGTCCGGCCGGAACACTCGCGGCGGCATAGAGATAGACCCGACCGTCCGGCAGCGGCGCGAGCCCGATCCGTTGGCCGCGCCCCCAGGTCTCCCCGCCGGAGCGCACCGGCCGCGGCGGGGAGACAACCAGCCGCCACGCCGTGTATCCGACGTAGCGGGGGCGCGGCGCGTCGGGCCATAGTCGCGTGCGGATCGAGCTGTGCAGACCGTCGGCGGCGATCACCAGATCGGCCCGCACGGTACCGCGGCGGTGCACCACCTCCACCTTGGCTCCGACCGTGCGCACCTCCTCCACCTCGGTGTCCACGTGCAGGGCATGATCGGGGACGGCGGCCCGCAGGCTGTCCACCAGATCGGCCCGATGCAGGACGACGAGGGGACCGAAGCGGCGTTCGAACTCTCGGGTGTCGGTGCGCGACAGCCAGCGGCCCGAGGGGGTGCGGATGCCCGCCGTGGTCTCCGCCAACGCACGCGCCCGGACGACAGCGCCGAGCCCGAGGGCGTCCAGGGCGCGCAGACCGTTGGGGCAGATCGAGATTCCCGCACCGACCGCACCGAAGTCACGGGCCTTCTCCAGCACCGCGACCTCCCACCCGCGCAGCCCCAACGCGCGGGCCGCCGCCAGGCCCCCGATACCGCCACCGACGACGATGGCTTCCCTGCCCATTGCGACTCCCTCCGACGAACACACCAACGCTAGGGACGGGTGTGCCGTGGCGCTATCGGGCGATCGCCCGTATCCGGTTCAGCCCGGCAGGATCTCGGCCAGAGCTTCGTCGAGCGTCGGATAGCGGAAGCGGAATCCGGCCTGCCGCAGTACCTCCGAGGTGGCATGGCGGCCGGTGAGCCCGAGGGCCGCGTCGGTGCGCAGCACCACCGCGCCGATCCGCAGTACGGCCGCCGGGGTGGGTGGTGCGGGCGGCCGGTGCAGGCGACGCCGCAGCGCGGCCATGAGTTCCCGGTTGCGCACCGGAAAATCGGTGGCGGCCACCAGGATTCCGTCGGGCAGCGTGACCTCCGGGGTCATTCCGAGGGCGGCCCGGACGATGGCCAGCCAGTCCTCGCGGTGGATCCAGCTGAACCACTGCTCGCCGCTGCCGACCCGGCCGCCCAGCCCCGCCTTGGTCAGCGTCGCCAGCCTGCGCACGGCGGGGGCGTCGGGATCCAACACGATGGAGGTGCGCAGAATCGTCCGGTGTTCGGCCGCGGCCCCGTCGAAGGCCCGCTCCCACGGTTCGGCGACGCCCGTCATCTGCGGCAGGCCGACCGGCAGCGGCGTGCGTTCGGTGCAGCGGGTCTCCCCCGCATCCGACCAGATGGCCGTGGTGCTGGCCTGCACCCAGTAGTCGAGCGGCCGGTCCAGGGTTTTCGACGCCGCGACCAGTGCGGCCGTGGAATCCACCCGGCTGTCGCGCAGTACGGCGATATTCCGTTCGGTCGGACGGCAGTCCACCAGCTTGCCCGCCAGGTTCACCAGCGCGGTCCGCCCAGGACCGCGCAGCGCCGCGACCCACTCGCCCTGGCCACGGCCGTCCCACTCCACCTGGGTGAACGGCAAGCTCGCGTCCGCACGCCGGGTGAGTACGGTCACCCGCTGCCCCCGGCACACCAGATCCGTCGCCAGGCTCCGGCCCAGCGCACCACTGCCCCCGGCGATCACCACCGTGAGCGCGTCCGCGGCGGGTTCCAGTCCGGCGGCCCGAGCCAGTCGCGCGAATCCGACGCGGGCATCGGCCTCCAGCAGACCACCGACCACCGTCCGCGCCACCGCCGCCGACATGCCGACGAAGGTGATCCGCTGCCCGACCACCGTCCCGCCGGTCCGCGGTGTGAGCGTCCACTCCACCCGCATGGTCCCGGCGGGTTCGGGCTGCTCGAGCACCAGGCGTCGGCCCGGCACCACCGTGGTGATCGTGAACGGATCGGCGAAGCGTTTGTGTACCGCCTCGTAGACCGGCCCTCGCGGCAGATACCCGCCCGTCACACCCACCGCGGGCGGCCCGGCCAACGTCACCGACGTGACCGCCGGATTCCACCGCGGCCACTGCCTCGGGTCCCCCACCACTTCCCAGAGGCGCTCCGCCGGAAGTGCGATGAACTGCGTGTACTCACCCATCGAACGCCGTCCTAACCCCGCGTTGCCGCGCTCCCCGTCGAGCGCGTACCCCCAATCTATTGCCGCCCGTGCGGTCGACACAGCATCTGCGGGCCGTGCTCTTCCTCACCCGGCGAACCGGCCATCGAGGCAGTCGACGAGGTCTTTGTGCCCTGGTCGGACACGACGCCCACCGGGGACGATCGGATCGTGGACACAGCGCCCCACACCTCGAACTTCGATGTGGTGGCCATCGCGTCATCCGCGGGCGGCCCCGCCGCGCTGACCCATGTCATCGGCAGCCTGCCCGCCGACCTGCCGGTGCCGGTGCTGCTGGTGCAGCATCTCGACCCGCGCCATCCCACCCTGCTCACCGGCATTCTCGCCCGCAGGTCCCGGCTGCCGGTCCGGCTGGTGCGCGGTGGGGAGCGGATCGAGCCGGGCACGGTGTATCTGGCTCCGCCCGCTCGTCACCTGCGGGTGGGGTCGAACGGGGAACTCTCGCTGTCCGACGAGAAACCCGGGCATTTCGTGCGCCCCTCCGCGGATGTGCGGTTCGAATCCGTCGCGGACCGCTACGGATCCCGGGCCATCGCCTGCGTGCTGACCGGTTCGGGCAGTGATGGCGCGACGGGTGCCAAGGAGGTCCGCAACCACGGCGGCACCGTCCTCGTCGAGGATCCGAGCGAAGCGCGCTTTCGCGGTATGCCCGACCGCATACCGCCCGGATCAGCTCACGTAGGCGCGTTGCAGGATCGCCTCGGTGTCGATGCCGGTCGGCAGGGTGCCGAACGCGACGCCCCAGTCACCGCCGAATCGGGTGGCGCAGAAGGCGTCCGCGACCGCGGCGTTGCCGTGCCGCACCAACTGCGCGCCCTGGAGCACCAGCGCCATCGACTCCACCACGCGGCGCGCCCGGTACTCGATATCGGCGAGATCGGTGAGTTCCTTGCCGATTCGGTCGATGGCCGCATCCAGGTGCGGGTTGGCCCCGCGCGCCCGTGACACCTCGTCGAAATACGCCTCGACCGTTTCGGGCTGACGTCCCATGGCGCGCAGGGCATCCAGGGCCGCCACATTGCCGGAGCCCTCCCAGATGGACATGAGCGGGGCCTCCCGGTACAGCCGCGGCATCCCGGAATCCTCCACGTAGCCATTGCCGCCCAGGCATTCCAGCGCTTCGGCGGCATGCGCGGGGGAACGCTTGCACACCCAGTACTTGGTGACGGCCAGGGAGATCCGGCGCAGCGCGGCCTCGGCGGGATCGGTCGCGGCGCGGTCGGTCGCACCCGCCAGCCGCATCATGACGGTGGTGGCGGCCTCGGATTCGACCACCAGGTCGGCCAGCACATTGCGCATGGCGGGCTGGTCGATCAGCTTCTTGCCGAAGGCGTCCCGGTGGCGGGCGTGGTGCACCGCGTGCACCACCCCGGCGCGCATGCCGGTGGCCGAGCCGATCACGCAGTCCAGGCGGGTCATATTGACCATCTCGATAATGGTCTTCACGCCCGCGCCCTCCGCGCCGACCAGCCAGCCGGTGGCGTTCTCGTACTCGATCTCCGAGGAGGCGTTGGACTTGTTGCCCAGTTTGTCCTTGAGCCGTTGCAGGCGAAGGGGATTGCGCGAACCGTCCGGCAGCACGCGCGGCAGCAGGAAGCAGGACAGGCCGCCGGGGGCCTGCGCGAGGGTCAGGAACATGTCCGACATCGGCGCGGAGGTGAACCATTTGTGGCCGACGATGCGGTACGTGCCGTCGGATTGCGGTGTGGCCGTGGTGGTGTTGGCGCGGACGTCGGAACCGCCCTGCTTCTCGGTCATGGACATGCCCGCGATCAGACCGGCCTTGCCGGACGGCTCCCGCAGGCCGTAGTCGTATACCCGCGACGCCAGCAGCGGTTCGTACTTCGCGGCGAGTTCCGGATTGTGCCGCAGCGCCGGAATCACCGCGTAGGTCATGGAGATCGGGCACATATGGCCCGCGTCGGCCAGACCCCAGGTGTAGAACTTGGCGGCGCGCGCGACGTGCGCACCGGCGCGGTCGTCCTGCCAGGGCGTGCCGTGCAGGCCGTGTTCCACCGCCACCCGCATCAGATCGTGCCAGTGCGGATGGAATTCGACCTCGTCCACCCGGTGGCCGTAGCGGTCGTGGGTGCGCAGCACCGGCGGATAGTCGTTGGCCAGCCGTCCCCACTCCTGCGCCCGCGCCCCTCCGGCGAGCGCGCCGAGCTCGCGCACCTCGTCCTCGGCCCAGCCCGCACCCTCGCGGTGCAGGCCCTCGAGCAGCGCGGGATTGCGAGAGTTGTCGAAGGGGACGATGTTCGGCACCTGGTTGAACACGTCGTGGGTGTGCATGGGTGACTCCTATGTCGAGGATGCCCGCACGCCGAGGGCGCGCAGTGCGAAGGCGACGAGATCGGGCAGCACCGTCTCGCGTGGCAGCTCCTGGGCCAGCGGGCCGACCAGCACCTCACCGATCGCGCCGACCAGGGCGGTGGCGCTGGTGCGTGGATCCTGCGGTGGCAGTTGGCCATTGGCGACGCCGTCGGCCACGGCGGTTTCGAAGGTGTCGGCGAAGGCCCGGCGGAAACGCAGTCGCTCGGTGTCGACGGCGGTGTCCACCGGTTCGGCCAGCAGTACGTAGGCGAGTTTGGGATTCTTCAGGGCGCGTCCGGCGAAGGTCTCCACGGCGGCGGTGACCCGCTCCACCACGCCGCCGTCGGCGCTGGCGTCGGCCACGGCGGTGACCTCGCGGGTGACGACCTCGCGGAAGACGGCGGTCACCAGTTCGGCCTTGCCGCTGAAGTTCTTGTAGACGGTGCCGGTGGCGACACCGGCCGCGGCGGCGACGGTGGCCATGGACAGTCCGGCGAATCCCTGTTCGGAGAGCACCTTCATGGCGGCCCGCACGATCGCCCCGGCCTGGGCGTCCAAACGGGCCTGCACAGCGGGGGTTCTGCGATACGCCACGAAAGAAGTGAAGCACGGATTCATTTCTTCGCGCAAGGGTATGTGCACGGTCGTGTGTACGGCGTATGGTCGGTCCCGTGAGCGTACGAGTCGAACGCAACGGCCCCGTGACCACCGTGATCCTGCACCGCCCCGAAGCCCGCAATGCCGTGGACGGACCCACGGCCGCGGCGCTGGCCGACGCCTTCCGGGAATTCGACGCCGACCCGACCGCCGCCGTGGCGGTGCTGTGGGGCGAGGGCGGCACCTTCTGCGCCGGGGCGGATCTGAAGGCGCTCGGCACCGAACGGTCCAATCGCGCGGCCGAGGACGGCGACGGGCCCATGGGTCCGACCCGCATGCGGCTGTCCAAGCCCGTCATCGCCGCCGTCTCCGGCTACGCCGTGGCGGGCGGACTCGAACTCGCGCTCTGGTGCGATCTGCGAATCGCCGAGCAGGACAGCACCTTCGGCGTGTTCTGCCGCCGCTGGGGCGTACCCCTCATCGACGGCGGCACCATCCGCCTGCCGCGCATCATCGGCACCGGCCGCGCCCTGGACCTCATCCTCACCGGCCGGGCCGTCGGCGCGGCGGAGGCCCTGCAGATCGGCCTGGTCACCCAGGTCGTCCCGCCCGGCGAATCCCGCCGCGCCGCAGAGGAACTCGCCGCCCAGCTCGCCGCCCTCCCGCAAACCTGCCTGCGCTCGGATCGCATGTCGGTGCTGGAACAGGACGGCCTCGACGAGACCGCCGCCCTCCGCAACGAGTTCCGCCACGGCATGACCGCCCTCGCTGACGGCGCGCTCGACGGAGCCCAGCGCTTCGCCGCGGGCGCGGGC
>NZ_JASCXP010000355.1:0-7914 GCF_030010695.1 Nocardia sp. CC201C | reverse complement strand
CGCCACAACCAGCGCGGCCGCCGCCCACGGCAGCCATCCCGTTCCGGCCCACCACCGCACGACCAGCAGCGCCGCGACCGACATTCCGACACCGACCGCCACCGACGGACCCGAAATCTGCGGTTCGACGCGTTCACCACGCCACCACCACATCGCCGCCAGCAACGCACCGCCCAGCACGAGCGCCACCAGCAACTGCCACGACTGTCCGTTCGCACCCACCGTCGACGGAAAATCGCGGTACCGATAGCGGTCGGAATCGACGAGATTGTCCACCTGATAACCCAGCACCACGGCCGCTATCAGGGCACCGAAGAACCAGATCCGCGCCGACCCGAGCACTACCGCCGGCACGATCAGCGCCCCGAGCCCCGCCCCGAACGCGATCGGAAACTCGTCCCACTCGTCCGGAGCCGGCAACGCCGCCACGGCGCACAGCACGGCTACCCCGCCCAGCCCCGTCCCGAACACCACCGCGTACCGGACCCGCCCCCACCCGAACAACCACACGGCTACCAGCGCGGTCAGGGCACAGACCACGGCCGCGGTAATCGCAGCACTCCCCTGACCGCCCGCGACCGATCTCCACCCGGCACCCACCGTGCGCTGCACGCCGTACCCCGCCCAGGCACCGCACAGCACACCGATAACGGCCGCCACCACTCGTCCCCCGTAAGGCACAATCCCTCATCTCGACTACGTCTCGCGAACCCTCACGCTGCTGTGACGATCCCACTGCACCGCGTCAGCAATTCAACGGCTAACCAGTCCGCAACACGATATCCGTGCACCGTGGGCAGGAGCGAACGACTCATCCGGGCATCCGACGCGCGGCGTCGAGCGGAACCCACGACCACGTATTGACCCCGCCGTGACGGATTGAGAATCTTTGAGCTTCATCTACTCACCTACGGCGGGAGAACTCGATATGGCCGACGACGGCCGACGCTTCGGCGGCGAGACGACGTATTCGACGATCACCTATGCGGTCGAGGAGGCCGTCGCGACCATTACGCTCGCCCGCCCGCACGCCCGCAACGGCTTCACGCTCACCATGGCCGATGAGCTGGGCGCGGCGCTGACGGCTGCGGACCGAGACGATGCGGTGCGGGTGGTCGTTCTCACCGCGGAGGGTGAATACTTCTGCGTCGGAATGGATTTCGCCGAGCCGTCGATCGGCGACCACAGCGCGCCGGACTGGGACGAGCCGGCTACGCGGGTGGTGCGGCCCATGACGAATTCGAACAAGCCGGTGATCGTGGCGTTCCCGGGTCCGGCGGTGGGCGTCGGCATCTCCATGACGCTCGCCGCGGACTTCCGACTGGCCAGCGAGAACGCTCGATTCGGCTTCGTCTTCGCCCGCCGCGGCCTCTTCCCCGAGGGCGGCTCGACCTGGTTCCTGCCGCAACTGGTCGGCCTGGCCAAAGCCAAGGAGTGGATGCTCACCGGCCGCGTCTTCAGCGCCCAGGAGGCGCACGCCGCCGGCCTGGTCACCAGCGTGCACTCCCCCGACGACCTCCTGCCCGCCGCCTACGCACTCGCCCGAGAACTGGCCGTCGCCATCGCTCCGAACTCCGCCGCCGTCATCCGCCGGGCCCTGGTGGCCATGGCCGCCCACGGCAGCCCCGAAGCGGCCTTCGACCTCGACAAGAAGACGATCCCGCACGCCTCCACCAGTCCCGATCTGGCCGAAGGCATCTCCTCCTTCCTGGAGAAGCGCCCACCCCGATTCACCGGGGTCGCCGCCACCGACCTACCGGACCTGGCCGCCTGGTTGGACCGGTAGCGCGGCCCACTGAGCACGTCACCTGCGCACATCCACCCATGCCGAGTGGGATGGGGAATGGGTGGATCGGCCGATGTGCGACGGGGCGGTGCACCCATAGCGTCGACGGCGACGATTTCGCACGCCTGGCGACAGCGGCGTATCCGACGGGTCGCACCGATGACTGCGTCCACGCGTTGCAGCGCGCCTACCAGCTGAATCTGGATTCGGGCGATCGGCTGGAGGCGGTCCGCTCCGCATTCTGGCTGGCACAGACCCTGTTGTTCACCGGGGAGTCCGTAATCGGGGGCGGTTGGGTGACCAGAGCGCGGCGGCTGCTGGCGGAGGTGCCGGACGATGTGGTCGAGGACGGCTACGTCCTGGTCGCGGAGATGTTCCGCCATCTCTTCGCGGGCGAGTTCGCCGCCGCCCGATGCGCCGACGAGGTCACCGACTACGGACACCGCTTCGCCGAACCGGACCTGACCGCGATGGGACTGTGGCCAGGGCAGATTGGCCCTGTACTCCGGTCGCGTTCGAGAGGGCTGGCGCTGCTGGACGAGGCGATGATCTGCATTACCACCGGCGGCGTGTCGACGATGTTAGTCGGCCACATCTATTGCGCGATGATCGAGGCGTGCCAAGAGATCTCGGACTTCGGCCGGGCCGAGACGTGGACGCTCGCATTGACCACCTGGTGTGCCGATCAGCCCGGCCTGGTGATGTTCACCGGCCAGTGCGCCGTGCACCGCGGCCAACTGATGCGCATGCACGGCGCCTACGACGAGGCCGACCACGCCTATCACGACGCGCTGGCGTGCGGCCACGAGCCGCAGCCCGGACTGGCGCTGCCCTGGCTGGCCCGCGGCCGACAAGCGGCCGCACTCGGTGCCGCCCGACGCCTGCTCACCGAAGCGGACGATCCGGTACATCGGTCCCGCGGGCGCGCTGAGCCACGACGTCATCCACGGCCTCGGTGCGATATCGGCATGTGGATGGGGACGCAGTGCCCGGACAACGCGTACGCCATGGATGACGCCACCGAGTTCCACTGGATGGTGCGACCGGATGAGAAAGCAGGAATCGGCCACGACGCAACGCTAGGCGCGCGGCGAGGCAGACCCGGCGGAGTGGTGCCCGCCTGCCGCGAGTGCGGCCAAGGCGGACACCGAATCCCGGACGATCCTTCGCTGGGTCTCCAGCCGGGCGGCCTCGGTGTCCGGCAGCTCGACGTGGACGTGTATGTCGGTGCCGGAAGGTGCGGGCACCAGGCGCCACTCGAAGCGCAGGTCCGAGATCAGACAGGATATGATCACGCGGCGGTCGTGCCGGTCGGTGCGCAGCGTCTGGGGCATCGGGAAGTCGGGATAGCCGTCGGGGTACATGGTGTATCGGTCCGGCTGGGTATCCGGTGCGGGATCGACGGATCCGATGCCCGCCCACCATTCGGGGAACCGGCCGGGGTCGTAGAGCAGCTGCCAGACATCCTCTGGAGCGGCGGCGCTGTGCGCGTGGTCATCGAAGCTCGGCATGGTCGCTCCCGGCAGCGTCGAAGGATGACAGGTCCGCGAGCACGAGGGCGAGCTCACGTTCGGGCTCCACGAAGGCGGCCAGCGGTGGACGGCCCAGATCGACGATGGCCGCCGAATAGCGTTCCCCGGTAAGGCTTCCCGCATCCACGCGCCGCCGCCAGGCACGCTCCGCCTGCCGCAGGCGCGTCACGGCCAGCCCCCGATCATCACGGGCGAGGGCGATCAGGCCCTGGATGCGCTGCATCCGCGCCACCAGGAGGTCCGGAAAGTCGCCCGCCGTCACGGGTTCCAGGGCGACCTCACGGAGCTCTTTCTCCGCCGCCGTGAGATCTCCCGTGCGGGTGAGCATTTCGGCGCAGCGTAGCCTGGTCAGCGCTCGGCTGATCGGCGCGTCGGAATTCAGCGCCCGCCGGAACTGGGCGATGGCCTCGTCCGGATCCCCGCACGCCTGAGCCAGCAGTCCCCGATCGTGCAGCACAAGTCCCGCCAGGTCCGCGCTACCGAGACGTTCCGCTGCCGCCGCCGCACCGTCCAGCGCCGCACGGGCTTCAGGCATCCGGTCGAGCCGTAGCAGCAGCGCGCAGCGACCGGACTGGGTATAGACGACCAGTCGCAGCAGGTCGTTCGGCACCACCAGCGACAGGCACCGATCGGCGAAATCCAGTGCCCGCTCGAACTTTCCGGCACACGCCGCCGCACCCGCCGCATTGATCAGGCAGCTGTACGCCAGATCGGGTCGCCCCGCCCGGTCCGCCGCGGCCGCCGCGTCCAGCAGCGGGCCGAAACTCTCGGTGAACCGACCGGCACGCAGCAGAGCGTGCGCGCGTGCGATCTCCACGTCAGGGGAGAGCAGGTCACCGATAGCTCTCCCCTCCGTGAGTTCGCCCACCGCCCTGAGCAGTTCGGCGACCGCACCCGGGTCGCCAGCCACCGATTCGGCCCACGCCAGTCCCGCCAGCACCGCGGCCCGGATGGTGGGATCCGAATCCGGTTCGCGCTCGAGCAGATCCAGTGCCGCGCGGTAGGAACGCCGCGACTCACGCGGATGACAGATACCGCCGCGCAACCACATTCCGCGCCGTAGCCAGGCGGCGACCAGCGCGCCGGTGTCCTGCGGCGAGAGAAGCCGCAGCGCTCGGTCGAACGCGGCATCGGAGGCCTCCAGTCGCCCGCGCCACGCCTCCACCTCACCCAACTCGATCAACGCGTCAGGGTTGTCCGGCTCCACCTCGAGTGCCTCACGGAGAAAGCCGGCAGCCTCGGCGAGTGCCGCCATCGCACGGGCTTCGGCGGCCGCGTGGACAAGGTGGCCGACCGCCAGATCATCACGACCGGCCTTGCGCAGATGTCCCGCGATCTCGGCAGCCCGCCGTGTGCCCGGCACGCCCCGTACCCGCAACGCGGCGGCCAGATCCTCGTGCATCCGGGCCCGCAGCGGTTCGGCGATATCCTCGTACACCGCCACCCGCAGCCGCTCATGCCGAAACCCGATGGCTCCCTCCCGAATTCGTAACAGCCCCGACCCCAGGGCCTCGGTGGCTGCGCGATCCGCATCGCCCAGCGCGGGCAGGCGCACGATCTCCGCGCGACCCACATCGTGCCCGGCCACCGCCACCAGCTCCACGAACAGCCGAGCGGACCCGCTCAATCGCGCCAACTCCGCCCGAGTCGCAGCACGCAGATCCGTGGCGAAACCTTCGTTGCCGAGGACGAACTGCCGCGCGGCAGCCACAGCGAGCAGCGGGCTGCCACCCGCCACCGCGACGACACCCGCCAGCTGCGCCGGGCTCAGCGCGCCACCCCGCTCAGCCGGATCAGGTGCGGAGGACAGCTCAGCCACAGCGATTACCGTGGCCGGCTCGGTGGGAGTCCGGTAGGCCGTCGTCTCGGCGGGGCCTGTCGCGGCGATCGATTCGACCCGAGTGTGGGCGGCGGGCATCCCGGTCGCGGTCCGGGCCGCGGTGAGCTGCGCTAGGGCGCGGATCTCAGCGGAATCCATTGGTCCCAGCTCTATTTCGGCCGCCAGGGCGCCCTTCGCGCGGAGTGCGCCCAGTACTGCCTCGGTGCGCGGGCTCGGCGGGAGACGACGGCGAGTGAGGACGAAAAGAATTGGCAGGCGGGTGATTCGACGGGTCACGTAGCCCAGGAGGTCCAGACTGGAGGGGTCGGCGAGGTGCAGGTCCTCCAGGGCGAGCGCCAGCGGGTGGCGCGCGGACAGGGTGCCCAGCAGGGCGATCACCGCTTCGAACAGGCGGATGCGATCGTGCTCCGGTCCGACGGCGGGAGCTCGGGGTGCTACGGCGGGGACCAAGCGGGCCAGATCGGCGGCCCAGGGTGCGTCCGACGGTAGCGGGCCGGTAGCGGCGAGCAGGTCGGTCAACAGTCCCGACCACACCTCGAAGGGCATTCCGCCGGGGCCACCGGCCGCACCGCCCGCGGTCCGGGCGCCGTGATGTGCTGCGGCGTCCAGTATCTCCTCGGTCAGCGCTGTCTTGCCTATGCCGCCCTCGCCCGTGATGGTGGCGACCAGGCCGAGGCCGGTTTCGGTGCGTGCCAGACACTTTCGCAGTCACTCCAGTTCACGAGCGCGGCCGATGAACTCCGGCCGAGGCTGCACAGGCGGGGTCCACGGGGCGAGCACCGGTTCGTGTGGACGGAGCCGGTGGATGAGGGCTGTCGTCTCGGCGGAGGGGCGCAAGTCCAGTTCCGTGCTCAATGCCCGTCGCAGACGTGCGTAGGCCGCTATCGCACCCTGCTCGTCCCCGGCGAGGCAGAGGAGCCGGATCAGCTCCCGTCCGGCGCATTCGTTCGCCGGGTCGAGGTCGACACGCCGACGGGCCCAGCCGATGGCGGCTCGCACACTTCCCTCGGCCCCGGGCTCTGTCTCGGTCCCGGATTCATCCCTGGTCCCGGTCACAGGCCCGGTCCTGATACCGGCCTCGGCGCGAGCGGCCAGGTCGCCCAGCGCCGCGGCCAGCCGACGAGAGTGCTCGGTGCGCAGTTCGAGGACCCAGTCCTCGTGCCATCCGGCCAGTAGTTCGCCACGGCACAGGTCCACAGCCGCGACGCAATCACCGGAGGCAGCCAAACGATCGAACTCCGCGAGGTCAACCCATGGGTCGCAGCCGAGGCGCACGGTGTCGCGGTCCGCTTCGAGGCAAACGCCCGCCGGACCCAGGGCGGCTCGCAACGCCCACACCGCGCTGCGGAGGCTGGCTCGCGCATTGGCTTCCGGGACCTCCGGCCAGAACTCGCCCGCCAGGCGCGAACGGTGATGCGGGCCGGGGTGGACGGCGAGCCAGGCCAGCAGGGCACACACGCGTTGCCGCCGATCCGGCAGTTCCACCGATCTTCCGTCGAGTTCGACCCGCAGTGGGCCGAGGACCTGTATCCGCAGCATCGCGCAGCCTCTCCGCGAGACTTCAGTCTCTGCTCCCGGCACCGCGCTGGCAACCCCCGACGTGCTGCCGGACCGGGGTTGACGGGCATTTGACGGAAGCCGCGCACACTTTCTCCGCCAGCGATAACACCAAGAAGAGGGGCATCATGAGCAGCACCGAAGCCGCCCGGGGATTCGATCTCGACGAATTCCGCCGCAGCATCGAGGAGCGCGATGCGGCGGGATTGCGCGCGCTCTACGCCGAGGACGCGGAGATCCGGCTCATCGACCAGAACAATCCGCCGAGCCACCCGCTCGTCCTGCGCGGCCGCGACCAGATCGGGGCCTATCTGGACGATGTGTGCGGGCGGGAGATGACACATGAGATCCAGCACGCCGTCACCGACGGGGTGACGGTGAACTTCTTCGAGTCCT
Organism: Nocardia sp. CC201C; assembly: GCF_030010695.1. NCBI lineage: Bacteria > Bacillati > Actinomycetota > Actinomycetes > Mycobacteriales > Nocardiaceae > Nocardia > Nocardia sp. CC201C. The sequence goes on along the minus strand of NZ_JASCXP010000355.1, from coordinate 803 downwards.
GCCGGTACCCGGACGGCACCCGGGTGCTGTGCGCGGCCACCCTGGATCTCGCCGACGGCCACATCATCCGGGAGACCGGCGTCCAAGCATGGGATCAGTGAGCGTGATGAACACCGAACATCGTGATTTCGCCGCACCCGACGAGGTGCGCGCCTTCGAATACGGCCGGGCCGAGATCCTGAAGGTCGGCGGCCGGGAAATCGGCAGGCTCGTCCTGCGACCCGGCTGGCGGTGGTCCGAGCATGTCAAGCCGGTCGCGGGCACGGACTGGTGCCTGGCCCCGCACTTCCAATACCACGTGGCGGGCACGATCCACATTCAGATGGCCGACGGCACCGAATTCGACGCCGGGCCCGGACAGGTCACCGCACTGCCCTCCGGACACGACGCCTGGGTGGTAGGCGACGAGGAGGTGGTCCTCGTCGACTGGTGGGGCGCGAGCGATTACGCCAAGTAGCTCAACCGATCTCGACGACCCGCGCCCAGGCGGGCGGGCCGCCGGGAGCATTGTCGGAGTCATTGGACCGCCGGGCGGTGTCACGCCGGAACAGGCATACCACGGTCCGGCACGAGGGCTTGGCCGTCGGCCACGGGGTCTGGCCGATCGAGCAGAATGCGCGCCTCGGCTGCCCACCGTTCGGCGGGCGCGCCCGCGTCGCTACGCGGTCCGAGTTCGTCGGCCTGCCGTGCATCCCATAGGCGGCGACGCGAATCCGGCCGGTACCGGCGATCGGGCCGGGGCGCGGATGCGAACCGCTCGCGGTGCGCGACCCGTCCCACGGCGCCAGCGCGTTCCACTGCCC
>NZ_JASCXP010000354.1:0-7915 GCF_030010695.1 Nocardia sp. CC201C | reverse complement strand
GCCCTTGGCCTTGCGGGTCTCCTGCAGGTCGCGGATGAGGTCGCGGGCCCAACCCTCGGCCTCCAGTTCCTCGGTGACCGCCGAATTCAGCACCACCAGACCGGCATTGCCGGGCAGGGCGGCGGTGGAGTCCGGCTCGGCGGCGACCAGGCGCTGGGTGTACTCCTCGGGCAGCAGGGTGATGCCCGCGGCGCTCACCACGCCGTCGGCCGATTCGGTCCACTCGCCCGCCTTGACCGCCTTGATGACGGTCTGCACGTCCTTGCCCAGGCGCGGACCGGCGGCACGGGCGTTGACCACCAGTTCGAAGCGGCCGTGCGCGGCCACATCGGTGGTGAGATCGACCTTCTTGACATTCACCTCGTCGGCGATCAGATCGGTGAACGGGATGAGCCGCTCCGCGTCCTCGGCCGCCACGGTGACCTCCGAGAGCGGCAGCCGCACCCGCAGATTCTGGGCCTTGCGCAGGCTCAGCACCGTCGAGCACACCGCGCGCACCTCGTCCATGGCCGCGACCAGCTCCGGATCGGCGGGCAGCTCGGCCTCGGCCGGCCAGTCGGCCAGGTGCACCGAGCGGCCGCCGGTGAGGCCGCGCCAGATCACCTCGGTGAGCAGCGGCAGCAGCGGGGCCGCCAGCCGGGTGGTCACCTCCAGCACGGTGTGCAGGGTGTCGATGGCATCGCGGTCCTCCTCCCAGAAGCGCGAACGCGACCGGCGCACATACCAGTTGGTGAGCGCGTCCGCGAAGGAGCGCAGTTCGTCACAGGCCCCGGCGATGTCGTAGACCTCCAGCGCCTCGGTCATGACCTCGCGGGTGCGGGCCAGCTTGGCCAGGATGTAGCGGTCCAGCACATGCGGCGAATCCGTGCGCCAGGTACCGGGTTTCGAGGCGTAGAGCTGCAGGAAGGTCCAGGCGTTCCAGAGCGGGCGCAGCGCATGGCCGACCCCCTCGCGGATCCCGCGCTCGGTGACGATGAGGTTGCCGCCGCGCAGGATGGGCGAGGCCATGAGGAACCAGCGCATGGCATCGGAGCCGTCGCGGTCGAACACCTCGTTGACATTCGGGTAGTTGCCCTTGGACTTGGACATCTTGAGCCCGTCGTCGCCGAGCACGATGCCGTGCGCCGCAACGGTTTTGAAGGCCGGACGGTCGAACAGCGCGGTGGCCAGCACGTGCAGGGTGTAGAACCAGCCGCGGGTCTGGCCGTTGTACTCGACGATGAAATCGCCCGGGTTGTGGCCGACGCCGCCCGTGGACTCGGCGGCGGTGCCGGCCGTGGACTCAGCGGTCGCGGTGCCGTCGAACCAGTCCTTGTTCTCGAACGGGTAGTGCACCTGCGCGAACGGCATGGAGCCGGACTCGAACCAGCAGTCGAGCACCTCGGGGGTGCGCCGCATCATCGACTTCCCGGTCGGGTCATCGGGATTCGGGCGCACCAGGTCGTCGATCATGGGCCGGTGCAGATCGGTCGGGCGCACGCCGAAGTCGCGCTCCAACTCGTCGAGCGAGCCGTACACGTCCACCCGCGGATAGGCCGGATCGTCGGATACCCACACCGGGATGGGCGAACCCCAGTACCGGTTGCGGCTGATGTTCCAGTCGCGCGCACCCTCGAGCCATTTGCCGAACTGGCCGTCGCGGATGTGCTCGGGCACCCAGGTGATCTCCTGGTTGAGCTCCACCATGCGGTCGCGGAACTTGGTGACGGCCACGAACCAGGACGGCACCGCCATGTAGATGAGCGGCTGCCCGGACCGCCAGCTGTGCGGGTAGGAGTGCTCGATGGTCTCGTGCCGCAACAGCTTTCCGGTGGCCTTGAGGTCCTTGATGATCACCGGGTTGGCGTCGAAGACCATGAGGCCCTCGTACGGCGGCACCATGGAGGTGAACTTGCCGCCCGCGTCGAGGGGCTGCACCAGTTCGATGCCCGCCGCCGACGCGACGTCCATATCCTCCTCACCGAAGGCGGGCGCGAGGTGCACGATGCCGGTGCCGGAGTCGGTGGTCACGTAATCGGCGGTCAGCACCCGGTGCGCGTTCGGGTGGCCGACGAAGAAGTCGAACGGCGGCTGGTAGCGCAGGTCGACCAGGGCGGCGCCGAGCTGCTCGCCGAGCACCTCGAAGCCGTCGGCCTCCTCGCCCAGCTCGCGCGCGTAGTGCGAAACCCGTTCGGCGGCAAGCAGGTAGCGCTTGCCGTCCTTGCCCTTGACGTGGGTGTAGGTGACGTCGGGGTGGACGGCGATCGCCAGGTTGGACGGCAGCGTCCAGGGCGTGGTGGTCCAGATCAGGGCGTTCGCGCCGTCCAGTTCGTGCAGCGGATGGTCCGCGGGCACCGACAGCACCATATCCACGGTGACCGCCGGATCCTGCCGCATCTTGTAGGCGTCGTCGAGGCGGGTCTCCTGGTTCGACAGCGGCGTCTGCTCATACCAGCTGTAGGGCAGCACCCGGAAGCCCTGATAGATGAGCCCCTTGTCATACAACGCCTTGAAGGCCCACATGACCGACTCCATGAAGTCGAGATCGAGGGTCTTGTAGTCGTTGTCGAAGTCGACCCAGCGGGCCTGACGCGTCACATAGTTACGCCACTCATTGGTGTAGCGAAGTACCGAGGACTTGCACGCGGCATTGAATTCTGCCAAGCCCATGGCATCGATCTGTGATTTGTCCGTGATACCGAGCTGCTTCTCCGCTTCGATTTCCGCGGGCAGGCCGTGAGTATCCCATCCGAATCGGCGCTCGACCTTCTTTCCGCGCATGGTTTGGAAGCGCGGGATCAAATCCTTGACATAGCCGGTGAGCAGATGTCCGTAATGCGGCAACCCATTGGCGAAGGGGGGCCCGTCATAGAAGACGAATTCCGGTGCATCGGAACGGTTCTCGATGCTGGCGCGGAAGGTGTCGTCGGCGGCCCAGTACTCCAGGACGCGCTGCTCCAGATCGGGGAAGGACACCTGGCCGCCGCCGGTGCGGCCCAGGTCGACGCGGGGATACGCGTTCCGGGTGACTGTGGGGTCCACAGCGGGGTTGTCTACAGGGGCCTCGTCCGCCATCGCGGGCTCCGTCTCTCCTCGTGCCATCACCTGGGGCACGGGGACGACGACGAGCGCTCGGTGCGCTCTCACCGCGGTACCACCCCGCTTGTCCGGCGGCGTCCCGATCGGGACGGCCGAACCTCTCGTTGCGAGCTGTGACGGGCTCACCCGTTCGGTTCTACTGAGCGGCCGCGGCCGCCGTTCTTCCGAAGGCTCCCCGGTGATTGCCGGATCGACGCCGTAGTGCAGTGTCAAGTCTAGCGAGCGCGGTCCAGGGATTATTCCGCGGACCCGCGCTCTAGTGTCTGGCGTGCTTACCGCCTGGCCGGGACTGGGTCTCGTCCTCGTCGGAGCGCATGGACAGCGCACTGACCAGCAGGAGCACCGCGCCGATCACACAGACCACGATGCAGGCCCATGCCCACACCACGGAACCGGTGGTCAGGGCGGCGACCAGCAGTCCGAATCCGACCGCCGCGAGGCCGAGCGTCACCACGAGCACGGGCACCCCCTGGTCTGACCGCGAATTCCGAAACGGTGGTGTCGCTGCGCTGTGTCACCCGGCCCGTGGCCACCCGGCCCGTGCGGGCCGTGCGGCGCAGCACCGGGGGACGTCGTCGCGACGGCTTTACTTGCCGCCCTTGAGCAGTGCACCGTTGCCGGACGCGCCCTCGCCGAACTCGCCACCGTCGACCGGCACCGCGGACCCACGGTTCTCCAGCTCCTCGAGCTGCGATTCCAGGTAGGACTTCAGCCGCACCCGGTACTCGCGTTCGAAGGTCTTGAGCTGCTCGATCCGACTCTCCAGCACACTGCGCTGCTGGGTGATGGTGGCCATGATCTCGGTGTGCTTGCGCTCGGCGTCGGCCTGCAGGCCGTCGGCCTTCTCCTTGGCCTGGCGCAGCTGATTGTCGGAGCGGGTCTGCGCGTCCGACAGCATGGCCTCGGCCTTCTGGCGGGCGTCGGCGATCATCGACTCGGAGCGGGTACGTGCATCGCTGACCAGGCGCTCGGAATTGGTTCTGGCGTTCGCCAGCAACTGCTCGGCCTCGGTCTTGGCATCGGAGGTGAGCCGATCGGCCATCTCCTGGGCCAGCGAGAGCACCTTGGCCGCTTGCAGATTCGCGTCCGCGGAGGGCGCGTCCTTGGCGGCGGGCGCGGGAGCCGGCATGGGCGCGGGGGCCGGAGCCGGGGCGGGCTTGGGCGGCTCCGGCGCGGGAGCCTGCTTCACGGCCGCGACCGGGCCCCGATTCTTCTTGGCGTCAGCGAGTTCCGCGTCGAGCTCGGCGACCCGCTGGCGCAGATCGGCGTTCTCTTCGATGAGGCGTGAGAGCTCCTGCTCGACCAGATCGAGGAAGGCGTCGACTTCGTCCTCGTTGTAGCCGCGCTTCCCGATCGGTGGTTTGCTGAACGCGACGTTGTGCACATCGGCTGGGGTCAGCGGCATGGAAGGATCCCTTCACGCTTCGTACGGAGATCTAGCACTAGATCAGACAAGCTTTCTTCTCGGCCCATTCTGTCACATCTCAGCTACGCGGTGCCGCCAGTGGCCGTGAGCGAGTAGAGGAAGAAGACGACAAAAAGCAGGACCATAATCGACAGATCGAGCCGAATTCCCCCAAGATTCACTGGCGGTATCAAACGCCTCAGGAGTTTCACCGGTGGATCCGTGATCGTGAAGATCACCTCGAAGATGACGGCGAGGAAGCCGCTGGGGCGCCAATCACGCGCGAACACGTGGATGAACTCCACGATGACGCGGCTGATCAGCAGCAGCCAGAACAGGAGCAGGACTAGGTTCAACACCGCGATCAGGGCCACGTGTTCACTCTGCCTCAGAATCGGTGTCCCGCAAAACATACGCGCCGCTCGGATCGGCGCGCCCTCCCCCGTGCACGGCGTGTCCCCGCAGGGTGCGGCGGTGCGGCCGCACCCGGATCGGGTCGTTATTTCTGGTTGTAGAAACCGGTTTCGGCGATGCGCCGACGCTCCTCGGCCGATACGTCCACATCGGCCGGTGAGAGCAGGAACACCTTGGTCGCGACCTTGTCGAACGAGCCACGCAGCGCGAAGGCCAGCCCGGCGGCGAAGTCGACCAGGCGGCGGGCGTCGGAGTTGCTCATCTCGACCAGGTCCATGATCACCGGGGTGCCGTCGCGGAAACGCTCACCGATGATGGCGGCCTCGGCGTAGGTGCGCGGACGCAGCGTCGTGATCTTGGACAAGGGGCCGCCTTCCTCGAAGAGCCCGGACCGGCGCGGCGGCGCGGTCTCGATGCGGCGCTCCTCCATCCGCAGCTCTTCCATGCGCCGCTCGGCCTCCGTGTCCACCGCCAGCGCACCGCGGGTCGCGCCGCGCACCATCGGCGCACCGCCGCCCAGGCTGCGGGTGCGGCTGGACGGGGCGGTGTCGATGCGGGTGGGACGGCGCGGCGGCTCGTACCGGTCGTCCGCGTAGTCGTCGGCGTAGTCATCGCGACGCGCCACGCTGTAGCCCGGCTGGTACGGGGCCTTGTAGGACGGCTCGGGGTAAGCGGGCTCGTCGTCGTAGCGGTCGTCGGCGTACCGGTCGTAGTCGCGGTCGTATTCCCGGGGACGCGGCCGACGCGCACCACGCTCGTCGAGGCCACCCCGGTGTCCCCCGCGGTCGTCGACGTAGTCGTCCTCGTAATCCTCGAGCGGAACCATGCCGAAGTACGCCTTGAACTTGTGCAGCGTGCTCATGCCTCCACCTCGCTAGCGCTCGGCTCCAGCACGAGCACGCTCGTGGCTGCGTCAACGGCTCGCTCGCTACGCTCGCTCACTGCCTCCACCTCGCTAGCGCTCGGCTCCAGCACGAGCACGCTCGTGGCTGCGTCGATCATTCGCTCGCTACGCTCGCTCATACCGGTCGACCTTCCTTCGGCCCCGACTGGCCTGGGGTGTTGAAGTACTGCTCAGTCCCTCGTCCTTCACAAGCATATGTTTCAAATGTGACTGATGAGGTTTCTTTGCTAAGGCGAGGTTATCGGTCGCGCGCCCATCAACGCGGTACCGACACGCACGCAGGTCGATCCGTGGGCGATGGCGGCCTCCAAATCGTTTGACATCCCCGCCGACAGCTCCCTGGCCTGGGGATGTGTCGCCAGCAGGCGGCCGTGCAGGTCGGCTAGGCGGGCGAATTCGGCGGCCGGATCGGTGCCCAGCGGCGGAATCGCCATCAGGCCCGCGAGCTGCAACGATGCCGATTCCTCGATCCGGTCGGCGAGGGCCGGGAGATCGTCGGGGGCGACGCCGCCGCGGGTGGGGTCGGCGTCCAGGCTGACTTGCAGCAGGACGCGCAGGGGTGTGTCGCGATCGCCCGCCTCGAGGGCGGCGGTGACGGCGGTGTCGAGTGCGGTCGCCAACCTGTCCGAATCGACCGAATAGACGGTATTTGCCCAGCGTGCAACGTGTTTCGCTTTGTTGCGCTGGAGACGCCCGATGAATTCCCAGCGCACGTGCGACAGGTGGCGCAACTGGGCCACTTTCTCGCTGGCCTCCTGTTCTCGGGATTCGCCGAATTCGCGGCGGCCGAGCCCATAGAGGATTTCGATATCCGAGGCCGGAAAGAATTTAGTTACGGGGAGTAAGCGTACGGTGTCGGGTTCCCGCCCGGCCACCCGGCATGCTGCGTCGATGCGCTCGGTCAGGGTGGTGAGGTTGGCCGACAGTTCGGCGGTGCGCGCCGTGACGCGCGTCTCGCCGTCGGTTTCGATACCCATTGCGGCGGTGGACGATTCGGAGGTCATGCCGCCGCTCCCTCGGATGACATCCAAATCACACCGGCGATTCGGCCGGTCGGCGCGCCGCGACGGTGCGAGAACAGCGTGTCGTCCTCGATGGTGCAGCGCGGGTCCACCGCGACGGCGCCGACCCCGGCCGCCTCCAACTGCCGCCGGATGCCCGCGCGCAGATCCAGGCCCGGGGTGCCCTTGGCGGTAGTGGTGGCGCTGCCCGGCAGATGCTCCTCGACGTCGGCGCGCATGGTGGCGGGCACCTCGTACCGGCGTCCGCTGGCAGCCGGACCCAGGAACGCGCCGATGCGTTCGGGTTTCGCGCCGAGTTCGTACATGGCCTCGAGCACCCGCGGCACGATGCCGATGCGCGCGCCGATGCGGCCCGCGTGCACGGCCGCGATCACCCCCGCCTCGTCATCCGACAGCAGCACCGGGACACAGTCGGCGGTCAGCACCACCAGCGCCAGATCCGGCTGCGTGGTGACCAGGGCGTCGGTCGCGGGCACGGCGTCGGTGCGCGGCCCGTCCACCACCGTGACGGTGCGCCCGTGGATCTGCTCCATCCAGATCAACCGCTCCGGCGCCAGCCCGAGGTTCTCGGCCAGCCGCAACCGATTGCGTCGCACCGCCTCCGGATCGTCGCCGACATGATCCCCGAGATTGAACGAGTCGTACGGGGCCTTCGAGAACCCGCCCGCCCGTGTCGTCGTCACCCGCCGAGTACGCAGTACCGGTGCAGCAGAAGTCATGCCTCCGAGGGTAATGGCCACCACCGGGCAACCCGCGCCAGCGGCCGCGTGCGGACCATCACGTGACACGCGACACCGGGACCGAACGCCCGCCGCCCCACAGCGTGCGGCTCTCGGCCACGCTCGGTCCTGCGCGAACTCTCAGGCGGACCGGGTGGTGCGAGCGGAAGCTGGCAAGTGCGCCCACCGGTCCACGGACAACACGCACTCCAGGGTCAGTGAACCGGCAACCCGGCGGCCACATACCGGCTGGATGATGGCACCACGAACACATCGCGTCCGATCGCGCCACCGGCGGGCGCTGTCACCGGACGAGCTGCCGAGCTGACAGGTCTGCGAGCAGAACGCGCCGACGCGACAGTCAGCGATCACG
>NZ_JASCXP010000353.1:0-7930 GCF_030010695.1 Nocardia sp. CC201C | reverse complement strand
ACGCTACCGACGGTGACGCCGACGCTGGTTCCGCCGTTGCCAACACCGGCCGTGGCACTGCCGATTGCCGCCGCGCCGCCACTCGCCGACCCGCTCCCGTGATCATCGGGAGTGCCATTGAACGCGACCGCGTCGCCGCCCGTCAGCGACCTGCCGGATGCGGCCCCGCCGTGGCCGAATCCCGCGGCCGCACCGACTCCGACCCTGCCGCCGTCCATCCCCGCTGTCTCGTTGCCGACCCCACCACCGTTGCTCGCCTCCGGGCCGCTGCCCGCCGAACCGTGGCCATATCCACCGGAAGCGCCGCTGACCGCAACCGCGTTACCACCGACTCCGGCTGGTCGGCGCTCGCGTGTGGCTAAACCGCCGCCAGCGAAACCACGGCTGTCATCACTGAATGCAGAACCGCCGATCCCGGCCGCGCCGGTGCCGAAACCGGCGGCGTCAGCACCGAATTCGAGGGCAGCGCCACCGTTCCCGCCGGGGCCGCGATCGACGGTGCCCGTCGGGACGCCGTCAGCCGCCGCCCCGTCGGCCTCGGTGAGGGCGGCGAGTGCCTCCGTCAGCCACTGGTCGGCCAGGTCCTCGTAGTCCGGTTCGCTGTCGACCCGGGGGAGCAGCCGTGCCGCACCGCGTTTCGCGAGCAGTTCGTCGAGTTTGCGGCCGTGGCCGCAGAAGTCGTCGTAGGAGGAGTCGCCGAGGGCGAAGACGGCGTAGCGGACGCCGACGAAGCGGGTGGCGCTGTCGGTCAGCCGTTCCCAGAAGTCCGCGCCGTTGTCGGGCGGTCCGCCGTCGCCGAAGGTGCTGCTGATGATGAGCACGTCGCCGGTCAGGTCGGACAGGTCGGCGGAGTCCATATCGAGTAGCCGTGGCGCGAAACCGGATTCGGCCAGCCGGGTGGCGGCGGCCGCCGCGCACTCCTCGGCGGTGCCGGTCTGGGACGCCCAGAGCACGGTCACCGTGCGCGGCGGAGCCGCCGGGGTCGCATCGGCGGGGTCCGGGTCCAGCCCGATACCGGTGGTGCGGGAGTACATTCCGGCCAGCAGCCCGTCGACCCACATGCGCGCGGCGGGCGAGATGGGCGCGGTCTCCGGCAGCACCGGCTGCCCGGTCACCGGAAGCGAGTGCAGCGCGGCCAGATACCCGCCGAGATAGACGCGCTCGGTCTCGCTGAGGGTGGGCGCGGTGGCCCCTTCGAGGCCGAGCATGGTCGCCAGCGGATGCGGTCCGCTGGACATCACCGGCGCGGCCGCCGGTGCTCCGCCAAGCGGACCCGCTGCGCCCGCGTCCATTCCAGCTGCGCCCGCAGTCGTTCCAGCCGCGCCTGCGGTCGATCCCGCCGCACCCGCGGCTACTCCCGCCGTGCTTGCGAGCATCCCCGCTGCGCCCGCGGACGACTCCCGGGCATCCCCGGTCATTCCCGAAGCGCCCTCCGACAGCACCGCCACCTTTCGCAACCGCACGGCGCACGCCTTGAACTCCGGTTGCAGCGAGGCCGGGTCCACCGCGTCATTGGTGACGGCATTGATGGTCAGGTATTCGCCCTGTTCGTCGTTCCAGTGGAACGGCGCGAAACAGGAGCCCGGCCGGGTGCGGTCGCTGATCACGACCGGCAGCACCGCCCGGCCACGGCGGGAAGCGATTTCGAGGTGATCCCCGTCGTGCACGTCCAGCCGCCCGGCGTCGTCGGGGTGCACCTCCACGAACGGCTTCCCGTTCAGCTTGGTGAGTTTCGCGATCTTGCCGGTCTTGGTCATGGTGTGCCACTGGTGCTGGAGGCGACCGGTGTTGAGCACGAACGGGAAGTCCTCGTCCGGCATCTCCTCCGGCGGCAGATGCGGGCGCGGCCAGAACACCGCCCGGCGGCTGGGGGTGGCGAAGGCCAGTCGCGGCGTGTGCCCGTCCGCGTCGGTGAACAGCGGCTGGCTGACGCCGTCGTTCACGTAGCGAATGGGATTGCGCCGCCGCTGCGGATCGGGGCACGGCCACTGCATGGGCCCTTCGCGCAGCGCCTCGTAGCTGATGCCGCGCAGGTCGTATCCCGTGGCCGGATTGCTGAACCGCGTGATCTCCTCGAACACCTCGGCGCTCGACGCGTAGTCGAACCCCTCGAACCCCATGGCGGTGGCGACCTGCGCGATGAGCAGCCAGTCCGGCCGCGCGTCGCCCACCGGATCGACCGAGCGCCGCAGCAGCGTCATGGTGCGTTCCGAATTCACCATCACCGCATCCGATTCCGCCCACAGCGTGGCGGGCAGCAGCACGTCGGCATAGGCGTTGGTGGCGGTCTCGGTGTATACGTCCTGCGCGATCACCAGCTCCGCCGCTTCCAAGCCCGCGATCACCGTCTTCCGATTCGCCACGGAGGCAACCGGATTGCTGCAGATGACCCAGCACGCCTTGATATCCCCGTCGGCCAGGCCGCGGAACATCTCGATGGTGCCGGGGCCGCCGGTGTCCCGAATGGTGCCCGGCTCCACCCCCCACACGGTCTCCACGAAGGCGCGATCGTCCGCCGACAGCACCGCGCGCTGCCCGGGCAGGCCCGGCCCCATATAGCCCATCTCCCGGCCGCCCATGGCATTCGGCTGCCCGGTCAGCGAGAACGGCCCGCTGCCGGTGCGCCCGATGGCCCCGGTGGCCAGGTGCAGATTGCAGAGGGCGTTGGTGTTCCAGGTGCCGTGCGTGGACTGGTTGAGTCCCATGGTCCACAGCGACATCCATTCGCCCGCCGCGCCGATCCAGCGGGCGGCGGTGCGCAGATCCGCCTCGTCGACTCCGGTGATCTCGGCGACCCGCGCGGGCGGGTAGTCGGCCAGGAACTCCGGCATGGCCGCCCAGCCCTCGGTGTGCTCGGCGATGAAGTCGGCGTCGATGTCGCCGTTCTCGACGAGCAGGTGCAGCAGGCCGTTGAGCAGCGCCAGATCGGTGCCGGGCGCGATCTGGAGGAACAGATCGGCCCGCACCGCCGTATCGGTGCGGCGCGGATCCACCACGATCAGCTTCGCGCCCGCCTTCAACCGGTCGGCCATGCGCAGGAACAGGATCGGATGGCAGTCGGCCATATTCGCGCCGATGACGAAGAACAGGTCGGCGTGGTCGATGTCGTCGTAGGAGCCGGGCGGGCCGTCCGCGCCCAGCGACTGCTTGTAGCCGGTGGCCGCACTGGCCATGCACAGCCGAGAATTGGCTTCGATGTGCACGGTCCGCAGGTACCCCTTGGCCAGTTTGGTGGCCAGGTACTGCGCCTCCATGGACATCTGCCCGGACACGTACAGGGCGATGGCGTCGGGTCCGTGGGTGTCGAGGATCACCCGCAGTCGGTCGGCGGCCTCCTGGACGGCCGCGTCGACCGGCACCGCCACCGGTGCCTGCCCGCGCTCGGGCCGCCGGTACGCGGTCGCCATCCGGCCCGGTGTGGTCTGTAGTTCGAGATGGGTCGCCCCCTTGGTGCACAGGCGTCCGGCGTTGACCGGGTGCAGCTTGTCACCGCTCACCTTGGCGATCACGGTCGCGCCGTGTTCGTCGGTCCCGGTGTCGACGGTGATGCCGCAGCCCACGCCGCAGTAGGAGCACGCCGTGCGGGTGCTCGTGCGGGGAGTGGCTGCATCCGACATGAGACCGATCATCCCGATCCCCGATTGCGCCGGATTTAACCGACGTTATCGGCAGGTGACAAAACTCCTCACAGCGCGCAACACTCGCAGTGAGGTCGCTGACCTGCGGTGATTTAGGACACAGGGGGAAATCGGCCCGGAACGTCAGCCCAGTTTGTAGGCGCGGTGCAGCGCCACCACCCCACCGGTCAGATTGCGCCACCCGACCCGCGACCAGCCGGCGTCGGCAATGCGCAGCGCCAGCTGCGACTGCGTCGGCCAGGCTCGGATCGACTCGGCCAGGTACACGTAGGCGTCCGGATTGCTGGAGACCGCGCGCGCCACCCGCGGCAGCGCCTTCATCAGATACTCCATGTAGACGGTGCGGAACGGGCCGAACACCGGCGTCGAGAACTCCGCCACCACCAGTCGTCCGCCCGGTTTGGTGACGCGCAGCATCTCGCGCAGCGCCAGATCCGGATCGGCCACATTGCGCAGCGCGTAGGCGATGGTCACGGCGTCGAAGGAGGCGTCGGCGAAGGGCAGGCGCATGGCGTCGGCGGCCACCATCGGCACCTGGCGATGCCGTCCGGCCGCGAGCATGCCCTGCGAGAAGTCCGCCGCCACCACCCACGCGCCGGACTTGGCCAGCTCCACCGTGGACACGCCGGTCCCGGCACCGAGATCAAGCACCCGCTCACCGGGCCGTAGCGCGAGCGCCTTGCGCGTCGCCCAGCGCCAATACCGGTCCTGTCCCGCGGAGATGACGGTATTGGTCAGGTCGTACCGCTTCGCGACCCCGTCGAACATCGACGCGACCTCGTGCGGCTGCTTCTCCAGCGAGGCCCGAAACGATTCCCGCCGCTCTGTTTTCGCCACAGTCGAACCCTAGCGTTCCCGGCGCGACAGCAGCCACAGCGTGGGCAGCGCCACGCCCCAGGTCACCACGATCACCGACAGCGTGGGGATGATGGCCACCCGCACGTCCCGGCCCGCCACCCGCACCAGGTCCGGATCGCTGCGCCGGTACTCCACGTTGATGCGTTCGCCCACCGTCAGTTTGGTGGGGTAGAGCACCCCCACCCGCGGGTTATGGGTCTTGCCGTCCGGGGTGACGAAGATGACCGCCGACCGCAGCCGGCCCGCCGACAGCACCTCGCCGGTAGCCACACCTTTGTCGGAGTTGATCAGATAGTCGTCCCGCCAGGCCGCGAGCAGCAACAGCACCGATAGCGCGCTGATAGCGGTAGCGGCGATGAGGACCCCGATCCGGGTCCGCCGCAAGCGAAGCGCACGGTGCCGCATCGTGTTGGCAGACTGGCTGGTTTCCGACACTTCACCAGCTTATTCAACGGCTCGACTACCGTGTGCGGCCATGTCCCGAAAAATCAGCTTCACCGTGCAGTACAGCGTTCCGGTCGAAGATCTTCACCGGGCACTCACCTCCGACGACGTGTGGCGGTCGCGCTTCGCCGACGCCGCCACCGCCACCCTGGATCTCTCGCACCCCGAGGGGCCCGGCACCATCCGCATCCATATGACCGAAAAGGCGCCCGAGGAGAAGATTCCCAGCATCGTCACCAAGGTGCTCAAGAGCGAACTCGTGCTCGAACGCACCGACAATTGGGGTGCCCTCGACGGCGAGATCGCCAAGGGCGACTTCAAGGGCGCGTCCAAGGGCATCACCACCGAGATGGAGGGCACCTACGAACTGCGGCCCACCGCCGCGGGCTCCGAGATCGAGGTGAACGGCATCGTGGCCGTCAAGGTGGCGCTCGTCGGCGGCGCCATCGAACCGCTGGTGGAGAATCTGCTCCACAAGGTGCTGAACAGCGAACGCAAGCACATCGAGGCGTGGTACGCCACCCAGAACGCCTAGCAGCCAAGGAAATTCCGTGCCCGCCCGTGGTTCACGGGCGGGCACGATCGCGACGGGGGCCGTGTAACCAGGCGCGCAGCGGCGATGTCGCGCGGCGGTGCCCGACGCCTCCTGTGGTGCGCGACCGGTTCTTGCGGTGCTCGACCGGCTCCCGCGGTGCGCGGCCCTACAGTCGGCGGGGTCCGCCCGCCAGTTCCTCCAGGCGGGCGATGCGCTCGGCCATGGGCGGATGGGTGGAGAACAGGCGGGCCACCTTGTCCCCGGCACGGAACGGGTTCGCGATCATCATGTGCGATTCTGCCGCCAGCCGCGGCTCCGGCGGGAGCGGAGCGGCCTGCACCCCGCGCTCGATCTTGCGCAGCGCCGATGCCAGGGCCAGCGGGTCGCCGGTGAGTTCGGCGCCGTCCTGATCGGCCTGGAACTCGCGGGAGCGGGAGACCGCCAGCTTGATCAGCGTGGCCGCGATCGGGCCCAGCAGCGAAACCAGCAGGATGCCGATCATGTTCGGGCCCTCACCATTGCGGTTGCCGCCGAAGGCGCTCGCGAAGAACGCCAGGTTGGCCAGACCGGAGATGACCGAGGCCAGCGCGCCCGCCACCGACGAGATCAGGATGTCGCGGTTGTACACGTGCGAGAGTTCGTGGCCCAGCACCGCGCGCAGTTCGCGCTCGTCCAGGATCTGGAGGATGCCGGTGGTGCAGCACACCGCCGCGTGCCGGGGACTGCGGCCGGTCGCGAAGGCGTTCGGCGCATTGGTGGGGCTGATGTAGAGCCGCGGCATGGGCTGGCGCGCCGTCGTCGCCAGCTCCCGCACGATGCGGTACATGACCGGCGCTTCCAGCTCGGTCACCGGCTGCGCGTGCATGGCCCGCAGCGCCAGCTTGTCGCTGTTGAAGTAGGCGTAGGCGTTCATGCCCACGGCCAGCAGGATCGACAGGACCAGGATCGTCGGATTGCGGAACATCGCCCCGGCGAACACGATCAGCGCCGACATGCCGACCAAGAGCCCGAAAGTCTTCAACCCGTTCGAAAAACTGTGCCCGTGCATCGGTCTCCTTCTGCCGCGCCCCTCCCGGTGTGCGTTACACCAGGTCAACGATGAGCACGGTGAAACGGGTTCCCGGATGCGACCCGGGCCACGGTCGTCGGCCTCAGCCCACGCGTTCGATGGTGTAGCGCACCAGGCGCTCCAGCGCCTCGTTGGCGGGCCCGGACGGCAGCGCGGACAGTTCGGCGTGCGCGATATCGGCGTATCCCTGCAACTTCTCCTTGGCCAGCAGCATGCCGCGCGAGCGCGACAGCAGCTCCAGCGCCTCGTCCACCTCGGCGTCGGTCTCCAGCGGGCGGGCCAGCAGCTTGCGCAGCCGATCGCCCTCCGGGCCCTCGTCCCGCAGCGCGTACAGCACCGGCAGGGTGTGCACGCCCTCGCGCAGGTCGGTGCCCGGAGTCTTGCCGGACTGCTCCGACACCGAGGAGATGTCGATGATGTCGTCGGAGATCTGGAAGGCGGTGCCCACCGCGTCGCCCAGCCGCGCCAGCCGCTCCACATGCTCGGGGTCCGCGCCGGAGAAGGTGCCGCCGAACCGGCCCGAGGCCGCGATGAGCGAGCCGGTCTTCTCCCACACCACCCGCAGATAGTGCTCCACCGGATCCTGGGATTCCTTGGCGCCCAGCGTCTCCCGCATCTGCCCGGTCACCAGTTCGGCGAAGGTCTCGGCGATGATGCGCACCGCGTCCGGACCCAGCGTGGACACCAGGCGCGAGGCGTGCGCGAACAGGTAGTCGCCGGAGAGGATCGCGATGGAATTGCTCCAGCGCGAGTTCACGCTCGGCGCGCCGCGGCGCATCGGGGCCTCGTCCATCACGTCGTCGTGGTACAGCGTCGCCAGATGCACCAGCTCGACCACGGTGCCCGCCGTGATCAGGTCCGGGCTGTCGGGCTTGGGACCCAACTGCCCGGTCAGGATGGTGAACAGCGGCCGGAACCGCTTCCCACCCGCCCGTGCCAGGTGCAGCGCCGCCTCCTGCAGGAATTCCTCCCCGTCGGACAGCTCCCGGATCAGCAGATCCTCGACCTCCACCAGGCCGTTCCGCACGGTCGCGGCGAGCTCCGGGTCGCCGAGATCCACCCCCGCAACCACGGTGCTCTCATCGCTCACAGCCGATGCGCTCATTTCATCTCCCAGTGCCGCGTCCGACCCCACGGGGAAGAACCTAGCGTGTCGCCACTTATATCCCCATGGAACACCACCGTAGTGGGACGGAAAGAACACCCACCGCCCCCGCAGCCTCCACCCCCCGTCCCGTAGTGAACCCAACGTGGTCCGCGTCCGTAGCGAGCGTTCCGGCTCGCGCCCGTAGCGCAGCTTCCCGTCTCGCGTCTGTGGCGGAGCCGTCCTGATCCACACCCGTAACGCAGCCATCCTGTCTCGCGCCCAGAGCGCAACCTCCTGGG
>NZ_JASCXP010000352.1:0-7944 GCF_030010695.1 Nocardia sp. CC201C | reverse complement strand
CGCGGTCAGAACAGGGTCGGCTCTCCGAAGCCCGGAGTGCGCTCGATCTCCAGCAGACGCTGTTTGGTGGTGAGTCCGCCGTGGGCGGAGAAGCCGTGCAGCGCGTGGTCTGCGGCCAGCACCCGGTGGCAGGGGATGATGAGCGGAATCGGGTTGCGGCCCATGGCCTGTCCGACCGCCTGGGAGGCATGGGGCATGCCGACGCGGGTGGCGACCTCGCCGTAGCTGAGGGTGTGGCCGGGGGCGATGGCGCGGGTTACGGTGTAGACGGCGCGGTGGAACTCCGGAATCGTGGTGGTGTCCAACGGAATCCAGCGCAGGTCGTCGAGGTCACCGGCGAGGTGGGCCTGGATGCGGGCGATGGCCTTGCCGATGTCGAAGGTGGGTTCGGCGGGCGCGACCGGCTCGCCGCGATAGGGCCGGGTGATGCGGGCCAGCGTGGCCTCCGCACCGTCCTCGGGCAGTTGGAAGCGCAGCACGCCGACGGCGCTCCAGGCGATGGCGCAGGGGCCTATCGCGGTATCGAAGAGCGCCGCGGCGAGCGGACGTTCCGGGTAGGGCATAGTGCCAGTGTGCACAGGGTGACCGACATATCCGTCTCGACCATCAGAGATTCGAGCATGCCAGTTTTTTAAGACTGGACTGCCGACTCATGGCGCGTTCGCGCGGCGTCCAGATCGACGAACTGCCGCTGATCGTCATAGTCACCGGCCGACCAGTCCGCCATCGGGGCATGCGGCCGATACCGCGTGAGCAGGCGATCCCAGCGCTCACCGGGGGCGGGGGCGAAGTGGTAGACGAGCCAGCCGAAGCAGCCGACCACCGCGATGGAGAACAGCAACGAGGTCATGGCCCAAGAATGAAGCCAGTTGCACTTGAATCAAATATCCACTACCCGGATACTGGCCTGTATGGCGACACGAGTGATCGGCGCGGCCAGCCTGGCGCGAGACCTGGGACGGTGGCGGCAGGACGAGCCCGGAGCCCGGGGCGCGGAGGGCGACGGCCCGGCCGAGTCCCGGCCCGGCGGCGAGTCCGATACCGCCCGCCGCTCCCCCCGGCCCGCGTATCTGGCGCTGGCCGAAGGGATACGGCTGCTCATCCACGACGGCCGCGCCCCACTCGGCATCGCGCTGCCCAGTGAGCGCGATCTGGCGACCACCCTCGGCGTCAGCCGCACCACCGTCACCTCCGCCTACGCCCTGCTGCGCGAGCACGGCTACCTCATCAGCCGCCAGGGGTCGCGCAGCACCGTGGCGCTGCCGCCGACCGTGGTGCACGACGGCACCAAACCGGCGCGCAGCCTGCTGGCCATGATGGCGCAGCCGGAACTGCCGACCATCGATATGACCTATGCCGCCATGTCCGCGCCACAGGAGATGAAGGATGCGTATTCCTTTGCCCTGCAAGGACTGCCCACCTACCTGGGCACCCACGGCATGGACCCGGTCGGCATGCTCATGCTGCGCGAGGCCCTGGCCCGCCGCTACACCGAACGCGGGCTGCCCACCGACCCCGAGCAGATCCTGGTCACCCTCGGCGCGCAGCACGGGCTGCGGCTGCTGCTGAACGTGCTGACCACCCCGGCGGAACGGGTGCTCATCGAACACCCCACCTATCCGAACGCCATCGAGGCCATCCGCGATGTGGGGGCGCGTCCGGTGCCGGTGCCGTTGCTGCCCGACGGCTGGGACCTGGACGGAATCCGCAGTGCGGCACGGCAGACCGCCGCCAGCGTGGCGTACCTGGTGCCGGACTTCAACAATCCGACCGGACTGCGGCTGGACGAGGCGGGGCGCGCCGAACTGGCCGCCATTGCCCGCGACACCCGGATGACGGTGATCGTCGACGAATCCATGGTGGACCTGGACCTCACCGGCGGCGAGCCGCTGCCGCCCGCGGCCGCCTTCGCTCGCGGCGCGGAGATCGTCACCATCGGCTCGGCGTCCAAGTCCTTCTGGGGCGGCCTGCGTGTCGGCTGGGTGCGCGCCAACCAGTCACTCATCACCAAGCTGCTTGGCACCCGCTCCACGGTCGATCTGGGCACCCCGGTGATGGATCAGCTGGCCACCGTGCATCTGCTCCAGAACGCGGATGCCATTCTCGCGCAACGCCGTGAGCAGTTGCGCTCACGCCGCGCGACACTGTTGGAAGCGCTCGCCGAGGAGCTCCCCGACTGGCGGCCCACCACCGAGGGTGCGGGCGGCATGTCGCTGTGGGTGCAACTGCCCACCCCGGTCTCCACCGCCCTCGCCGCGACCGCCCCCAACCACGGCGTACTACTCGCCGCCGGACCGCGTTTCGGCGTCCAGGGCGCGTTCGAACGTTTCCTCCGCCTCCCCTACACCCAGGAGGAAACGGATCTGCGGCTGGCCGTGAAATCCATTGCCGCGGCCTACTCGGCGTTGACGCCGCACGCCGCCGACCCGCTGGCACCGCTGACCCCGCTCTACTGAACGGCGGCGTAACCCGGATCGCAACAGCGCCCGCCCACCGCGGATGCGGCGGGCGGGCGCTGTGCGGACGTGCGACGCGGCTCGGTCAGCCCAGCACGTCGTGGCGGACGATGGTCTGGTCGCGGCCCGGGCCGACGCCGATGCAGGACACGCGCGCTCCCGAGAGTTCCTCCAGGCGCAGCACGTACGCCTGGGCGTTGGCGGGTAGCTCCTCGAAGGTGCGGGCCCCCGAGATGTCCTCCCACCAGCCGGGCATCTCCTCGTAGATGGGCTTGGCGTGGTGGAATTCGGTCTGGGTGGTGGGCATCTGTTCGACCCGCTCGCCGTCGATCTCGTAGGCCACGCAGATCGGGATGGTGTCCAGGCTGGAGAGCACGTCGAGCTTGGTGAGGAAGTAGTCGGTGATGCCGTTGACGCGGGTGGCGTAGCGGCCGATCACCGCGTCGAACCAGCCGGTGCGGCGGGCGCGGCCGGTGGTCACGCCGACCTCGCCGCCGGTCTTGGCCAGATACGCGCCCGATTCGTCGAACAGCTCGGTCGGGAACGGGCCGGAGCCGACGCGGGTGGTGTACGCCTTGAGGATGCCCAGCACCGCGCCGATCTTGTTCGGGCCGATGCCGGAACCCACCGCCGCGCCGCCGGAGGTCGGGTTGGAGGAGGTGACGTACGGGTAGGTGCCGTGGTCGACGTCCAGCAGCGTGCCCTGCGAACCCTCCAACAGCACGGTCTCGTCGTTCTCCAGCGCCTGGTTGAGCAGCAGCCGGGTATCGGCGATGCGGTGCTTGAAGCCGTCGGCCTGCTCCAGCACCTCGTCCACCACCTGCTGCGGGTCCAGCGCGCGGCGGTTGTAGATCTTCACCAGCACCTGGTTCTTGAATTCCAGTGCGGCCTCGACCTTCTGGGTGAGGATCTTCTCGTCCAGCACGTCGGCGACGCGCACGCCCACCCGCGCCACCTTGTCCTGGTAGCAGGGGCCGATGCCGCGGCCGGTGGTGCCGATCTTCTTGTTGCCGAGGAAACGTTCGGTGACCTTATCGATGGCCACGTGGTAGGGCATGATCAGGTGCGCGTCGGCCGAGAGCAGCAGGCGGGAGGTGTCCACGCCGCGCTCTTCCAGACCGGCCAGCTCCGCCAGCAGTACACCCGGGTCGACGACCACGCCGTTGCCGATGACGTTGGTCACACCGGGGGTGAGAATGCCGGACGGGATCAGATGCAGCGCGAAATTGTCACCGTTGGGAAGTACCACGGTGTGACCGGCATTGTTGCCGCCCTGGTAGCGGACAACCCACTGCACCCTGCCGCCGAGCAGATCGGTTGCTTTGCCTTTGCCCTCGTCGCCCCACTGGGCGCCGATCAGCACGATTGCCGGCATCAGGAGTCTCCTACGGGATCGACACGCAGCGTCGGTGACACTGCAGCTACCCGCCGTCACAAGGCGGTGGCCGGACGCACAGTCTAGTGGATACGGGCATACCCCCAGGTTCCCGCCCCGCCCGCCGTGACGAGGAGCGAAGCGGAGGCAACTGAACAGGACTATGGTGGCATCGGTGCGGACCGGCAGGCGCTCGGTCCGAGACGCGGCGAGGCGAGGCGAATTGTCAGGTCCGAGGAGGGTGTACGGCAGTTGAGTACCCATGTTCTCCGCTGCAACGGTGCACCGGTACCGATCGCATTGGCATCGCTGCCGATGGTGCAGACCGCCGCCATTCCCGATCCCGCCGCCCTGGACGAGATGCTGCCGGTGCTGGCCGCCGACAGCCTGCCCCGCCTGATCGTGCTCGGCGAGGACGCCGGACTGGCCGCCGTGCTCACCCACCTCATGCGCACCGAACGACTCCATGTGGAGATCGGCTACGTGCCCGTGGACCGCACCTACGGCTCACGCGCCTACCAGACCGGCACCGGCAACGCCGCCGCCAAGAAGGCCCTGGAGGGCTCCGCGCGCGAAACCCCGCTCATCCGCGACGACACCGGCAAGGTGCTCATCGGCCGCGCCAGCATCGTGGGCCCGAGCGGTGAGAAGCTGGAGGGCGAAGCGTACGTGGACGACACCCGCCTGTTCACCGGCAAGGCTGCGGCGCTGCACGTTTCGCCCATGCTGGAGATGCCGGGACTGCACGCCACCGTGCAGCGGGGGCTGCGCAAGCGCAAATGGGTGGCCGGTCGCGCCATGCAGTTGGGCACCCGTGGCGCGCTGGTTGTCCGGGACGGCGTGAGCAGCGACAACACCGTGCGGCGATCCACCTTCTACCGGCACCACGAGCCGTGGCTGCTGGTGCGCTAGGAGTGCGATGAACTATCCGCAGTCGGTGGGGCGCAGGTCCGGGTCGGTGCGGCCGAGCCCGGTATTCCTGCTGTTCGTGGGTGTGACCGTGCTGGGCGGGGTGCTGGCCTGGAACGGGGACGCATCGTCGATGCGGGCTCGGCTCGGCGTGTTCATCCTGGTGGTGGCGGGCTGGATCGTATCGGTGTGCCTGCACGAGTTCGGCCACGCGTACACCGCGTGGCGGGCGGGCGACCGCGAGGTCGAACTGCGCGGCTACCTCACCCTGAACCCGTTGAAGTACAGCCACCCGCTGCTGTCCATCGTGTTGCCGCTGATCTTCATCGCCATCGGCGGATTCGCACTGCCCGGCGGTGCGGTGTACGTGCACTCGCACAACTTCAGCCCGCGCACGCAGCGGATTCTCAGTGGTGCCGGCCCCGCGGTGAACCTGGTGTGCGCGGTGGTGCTGCTGCTGGTGATCCGCCTGTTCGGCAGCTCCGATTCGCACGAGGTGTTCTGGTACGGGCTGAGTTTCCTGGCCTTCCTGCAGATCTTCGCGACGGTGCTCAATCTGCTGCCGGTGCCGGGCACCGACGGCTACGGGATTCTGGAGCCCTCACTCAGCTACAAGACGCGCCGCTCGCTCGACCAGATCAAGCCGTACGGCATCCTGCTGCTGGTGGCCATGCTGTTCGTGCCGGAGATCGGCGCGGTGTTCTTCGGCACGGTGCGGACGCTGTTCGAACTCTCCGGCATTCCGGCGGGCTGGGCGGGCAACGGCTTCTCGCTCACCCGCTTCTGGATGTAGGGCGGGCCGCACCACCCCTCGAGGTACGGCCCACGACGAAACCCTAGGAACGGGCGACGATATCCACGCGAGTAGCCGACTACTCGAAGATCAACAGCGACGGCCCCCGGGCGAGTGCGTAGGCCGCGCCCCGGCGGGTGATGTCAATCGACCGGCGTCACATAGGGATTGGCCACGGTGGGCGGCAGCAGGGCGATGGCCGACAGCCGCTTCATGCCGCAGACCTCCATGAGATCGACCACGATCGAACGGAGCTGCGCGAACACCACGTGCGCGGAGATACCCGCGTCGGCCACCAGATCCTTGGTCGCGCCCTTGGCCACGGTGCGCAGCACCCGGGTGGCCTCCGCCGGATCGGGTTGTTCGCCCGGATCTGCGAGCACCATGCGGCGCACCACCTCCACCGCCTCACCGAGCTTCTCCACCTCGGTGACCAGGCGCGGGTCCAGGATCTCGTCGTCACGCACCGAACTCAGGGCGCGGCGCAGCAGTACGCGGGTATTGCGAACGGCATTGTCGAGCGGGTCGGCGGCGGTGCGCAACTGTTCCAGGCGCGGTTTGGCGTTCCAGTACAGCGGGGACAGCCGGATCACCTCCTCGCTGCCCTTCAGGGTGTCGCGCAGGCTGTCGATCTGCGGCTGGGTGCCGCGTACCGCCTGTAACGCCTCCTTCACCTTGGCGGCGTCATGTTCCAGCAGGCCCGCGCCGCAGTCCATCAGACTGGAGTGCATCACCTCGAGGATGTCGGCGGCCTGCTGCCGGGCGCGGCGCACCGGATGCAGCGGAATCGCCGCCACCACAACGATTCCCACCAGACCGCCGACCAGGGCGTCGATCATGCGCAGCGAGCTGCCGCCGGTGTGCGGGGGCAGCAGGGTCGCCACCAGCACCGCGGAACTGGCCGCCTGCGCGGTGATGATGCTGCCGCTGTCGAGGAACACCGCCGCCGTCATGGCGACCGCGACCACCAGGGCGATCTGCCAGACGCCGGTGCCCACCCAGGAGATGAACAGGTCACCGATGCCGATGCCGACCGCGACGCCCACCATGAGTTCCACCGCGCGGCGCATCCGCGCGCCGAAGGAGACGCCGGTGGAGATGATCGCGGCCATCGGCGCGAAGAAGGGCTGCGTATGGCCGATCACATTGTGGGAGATGAACCAGGCCAGCCCGGCGGCCACCGCGCACTGCACGATCGGCAGCCACGAACTGCGCACCCGCTTGGTGGCGTTGCGCAGTTGCGTGGCGCTCGACTCGCGCGCGGTGGTGAGCTTGCCGCCCAGTGCACTGCTCAAATCGGCGTCAGTCCAGGCCGAGTTCGGCCGCGGCCCGCGGGTCGCAGTCTTCGAGGAGGTCCAGGCAGCGGGCGTACTCGTCGGTTTCGCCGATGGCACGGGCGGCGCGGGCGAGAGCGCCGACGGCACGCAGGAAGCCCTGGTTCGGTTCGTGGTTCCACGGCACCGGACCGAAACCCTTCCAGCCGTTGCGGCGCAGCAGGTCCAGGCCGCGGTGGTAGCCGGTGCGGGCGAAGGCGTAGGCGGCGATGACGTCGGCGTTGACCGTGTCACCGTCGGGATCGGTCACCGATTCGCCGCGTTGCAGGGCGTCCTCGGCGAGCTGCGCCCACGCGAGGGAAACCGTCGGATGCGCCGCCGCGACCCGCACCGGGTCCTGGCCGTCGAGCAGCGCCTCCTCCACATCGGAGTTATCCGGGAGTAACACCGGCTGGGGCCCGAGCAGATCACCGAAGGAGGTCATGCCGATCATTGTGCACCGCCGGTCGGATTGCTCAGTAGGCTGACCTCGAATCACCGTTCCGCCAAAGCGAGGGGTAGCGCGTGTCCGACTCGAACGCCGACAAGCAACCACAGGGCCAGGGAACCGACTCCCGCCCGGAGAACACCGGTAGCGGCGCGGGCACATCTGCGGAGCGGAGCGGGGGCGCGCGCGGCGAGGCGGTGGGGAACCTGGGCGGCGCGGACCGGCCCGACCAGGGCGACATCAGCCGGGGCGACGCGGGCGATGGAAGCCGGGCCACCCCAGGCGACGCGGGCCAGGCCGTCCAAGGCAGTTCCGGACAGCGTGGCGAGGGCAGCGCTGACCTCGGTATCGGGGACGATATCGGCCAGGGCATCCGAACCGGTACCGATCCCGGCGCTCGCGACGGCGAACAACCCACGCTGAACGCAGGTCAGCATGGCCAGGCGGATATCGATCAGCACGCGCCGGGCAGCGCCGGGCAGCGTGCTCAGGACAGCGCCGATCGTGGCGGCCGGGACGATGTCGGCCGGGACGTCCGCCCCGATGCCGGTCATGGCGCTCGAGGCGTCGATGGCCGGACCGACGCCCGGCCGGATGGCTCCGACCAGTCCGACCTTCGGACCGAGGCCATGCGGCGCGGCGAAACCCCC